>JBFMDD010000183.1:0-2101 GCA_040754115.1 bacterium | reverse complement strand
ATAAGTTTAGCCTGTTGAGAGGTAAAAACAAGTTCTGTTCTTTCAATTTTGATGTTAATATAGTGTTAGGGATGGCCCTTCTGGTTTTCCATTGTTGGACTAAATCTAATGTGACAAAGTCAAGTTAAATGATGCTCTGTATTCTGTTCAAAGGTGTAGGCTACCTGTAATAGTCTCTCTTCTCCAAATAATGGTGCTAAAATCTGTAATCCAATAGATAATCCTTCTTGCGTAAAACCACAAGGAACGGATACACCTGGAATCCCGGCTAAATTAGCCGAGATAGTAAGAACATCTGATAGATACATTTGAATAGGGTCATCTACCCTTGAGCCAATTTTGAATGCAGGTGTAGGTGAAGTGGGAGTAATGATAACATCACATCTTTTAAATGCCTCTTCAAAATCTTGCTTTATCAATGTTCTTACCTTTTGTGATTTCAAATAATAGGCATCGTAATATCCTGCAGATAAGGCATAGGTGCCAAGCATAATCCTTCTTTTGACCTCATTTCCAAAGCCTTGTGTTCTTGTTTGCTCATACATATCAATCAACTCTTTTTCTGGAACCCTGAGTCCATACTGGATGCCATCATATCGAGCTAAATTAGAGCTCGCCTCTGCTGGGGCAATAAGATAATATACTGCCACACAATAGTCTGTATGGGGTAGGGATACTTCTAATACCTCTGCCCCTAAATTTTCTAATAGTTTAATTGCTTTTTCTACACCTTCTTTAACCTCAATATCTATCCCTTTTACAAAGTATTCCTTAGGGATACCAATCTTTATTCCAGAAACATTATTAATTAAAGATTTAGTATAATCTGGTGCAGGAATGGGAGAAGATGTAGAATCATTTTTGTCGTAGGTGCAAATGAGATTAAGAAGTAAGGCACAATCAGTAACATCTTTGGTAATTGGTCCAATCTGGTCTAAAGAGGATGCAAAGGCAATTAATCCATATCTTGACACCCTGCCGTAGGTAGGTTTAAATCCGACTACGCCACATAAAGCCGCTGGCTGGCGAATAGAACCACCTGTATCGGAACCTAAGGCTAAAATTGCCTCATCTGAGGCAATAGCCGCCGCAGAACCACCACTTGAACCTCCTGGTACGGTCTCTAAATTCCATGGATTTTTAGTAGTCCCAAAGCATGAATTCTCAGTAGAGGACCCCATCGCAAATTCATCCATATTCGTCTTGCCGATGATCACGGCACCCGTTTCCTTTAATCTTTGGATGACAAAGGCATCATAGGGTGGAATGAAATTATGCAGTATTTTTGAGGCACAGGTTGTTTTTATACCTTTGGTGCAAATGTTATCCTTAATGGCAATGGGGATACCTGCCAACGGATGTATCTGTTCTCCTTGGGCTATCTTTTTATCTATCTCTTTTGCCTGCTCAATTGCTTCATCAAAACAGGTAGTAATATAAGCATTAATCTTTGAATCTAAAGCCTCAATTCTACCAATGACAGATTCTGTTACTTCCACGGATGTAATTTCTTTAGATTTAAGCAGGTTATGGATTTCATGTGCTGTTAGAAATGCTAATTCATTCAATTTTTTCACTCTCCAATTATTCGTGGGACTTTAAAGAATTGATTTTCTTCATCTGGTGCATTGGCTAATACTTCATCTACTGGTAGGGAATTCTGGACTTCATCCTCTCGCATTACATTAGTCAATGCAAGAGGATGAGAAGTAGGAGGGGTATCTTGCGTATCTAACTCATTAATCTTATCTGCATAATTTAAGATATTATTAAGCTGATGAGTAAATTCTTCCTTTTCTTCCTCTTCTAATTTTAGTCTTGCCAATAGGCATACATGCTCAACCTCTTTTTTTGTAATACCCATATTTTAATCCTTTTACCACGAATGAGACGAATTTTACGAATAAGTTTCAAGATACTAATTTGATTAATACAGAATTCGTGCAATTGTATACTGAAGTTTAGTTAGTTTTTATTAAAAAAAATAAATAATAATAGTAGTGTTGTGGAGACTGTGGGCAACTCCGAAGGAGTTGTCCAAGCTCTGTGGGTAACTCTGAAAGAGTTATCCACAGAGCGTCAGTATCCACAACCCTAAAAA
>JBFMDD010000182.1:0-2401 GCA_040754115.1 bacterium | reverse complement strand
TTGCTTCGCAACATTCTTCGAATTCAACTAATTTCAATTTATTTCTATCTTGCATTGTGTGATTTAACTCTCTTAAAAACTGATACATGAGTCTTTATTATTCTAACCATACAGCTCGAAAAATTTTAATCCTGTTCATCTGCGAAAATCTGCGTCCTATTTTACATTTTCAGGAGAAATTGTCTGAAAATGAACCGTCCCGGATTTTTACACAGAGGGGGAACTCCACAAAAAATCAGGCAAGGAGAGATGAGAATTCTATCCTTGAAATTACTTCTCTTAATCTCTTTTCATCTACAGTCAAAGCCAGTCGTAAGTATCCCTCTCCGTAATATCCAAATCCTACGCCAGGTGTAGTAACAATACCTGCTTCTTCAATAAGTTGGCTGGTAACTTCTGAAGATGTCAGATGATTTGGTGTAGATAGCCAGACATAAAAAGTAGCCTCAGGCTTCTTAACCTGCCAGCCTATATTATTTAAACCATTTACTAAAGTATCCCGTCGATTTTGATATAAAGTTCGCATATTTTCTACACATTCTTGAGATGATGTAAGTGCTTTAATCCCTGCATATTGTACTGCTTGAAATATCCCAGAGTCAATATTAGTTTTGACCTTTAAGAGCCCTGCGAGTACTTGTTCATTCCCAACTGCAAATCCAATTCGCCAACCAGTCATGTTGTAAGTTTTAGAGAGGGAGTGAAATTCTACCCCTACTTCCTTAGCCCCATCTGCTTGAAGGAAACTTATAGGTTTTACTCCATCAAAATAAATCTCTGAATAGGCGGCATCATGGCAGATGATGATATTGTGCTTAGTAGCAAATTCTACTACTTGTTTAAAAAAGTCTAAACTACAAGTAGCAGAAGTAGGGTTATTGGGGTAATTCAAGAAGAATAATTTTGCCTTACAAAGTACATCCACTGGTATTTCGTCTAAGTCAGGTAAAAAACCATTTTCTTCTCTTAATGGAATGGCGTATGAAGTTCCTCCTGCTAATGTAGTTGCCGCTTGATATACTGGATAACCTGGGTCGGTGGCTAAAACTACATCCCCTGTATCAACAAATGCAAAAGGGATATGTCCTATTCCCTCTTTAGAACCAATCAAAGCTAAAACCTCTTTTTCGGCGTCTAATTCTACTCCAAACCTATCTCTATACCAATTAGCAATAGCCACTCTAAATTCTAAAAGTCCATTATAAGGTGGATAGTGATGATTTTCAGGATTATCTGCACTTTCTTTTAATGCCTCAATGATATGTTCTGGAGTAGGCGTATCAGGGTCTCCTACACCTAAATCAATCAAATCTACACCTTTTTTAATTGCCTCTTTTTTCAACTCATCGATTTTAGCAAATAAATATTGAGGCAAGTCATTTATTCTTTTTGCAACCTTTACATTGATACTCATTTTTTCCCTCCTTATTTGCTTGGTTCACTTTAGTGTGAAGAATATACTGGACACTGCCATTAACTGAGCTATTTAGGGACGGTTTATTTTCATCGTTTTCCCTGTGATTTCTTTTGGAAATTAGGTCTTCACTTCTTTCCCCAATTTCTAATTTCTAATTTCATATCCATTTTTTTAACCGCAAGCTTTCACGCTAAAATGAGCCGTTTCTAAAATCGCAATTTGTAACGGTGTTGAGTATATATTACCATTGATTTTAGTCTATGTCAACCAAAAAAATCGTTTTGAAATATTCTCTCCCATGTCACCATGTACCTATTGTCGTGTTGAGGAAATTCTGCACTATTTTCAAAGATTATCACCCCTAATCAGATATAGGTGGTGGGTGATGGGTAATAGGTAATATCCCCACTACCTACTACCCATAACCCGTCACCTAAAACCTATCTCGAGCTCTATGACACGATACTGGTGCAAAACAACTTAGTCAACACGACACTAGTACTCTGTTGAAGAAGTTTTGCAAGAGAATCCTCAACAAGTTGAGGCATCCAGTTGAGGCATCCAGTTGAGGCATCCAACACAGAATAAGTATGGAAGCCCGAACTTGTTCGGGAAGAATATTGTTGCATAATTTATCCAACACGGTATTAGTCACATTAATTGTTAAATCTAACCACAGAGAACACAGAATTTAAGAAAATGAGAAGATAAGAAGATAATAGAATGAGATTTTTAAATCTTGATTTCTCAATTTCTTATCTTCTCAACTTCTTAACCTCTTCCTCCTTCGTGACCTCTGTGGTTTAATTCCTTTAATAATTTCTGTGACAGAGCAATAGGGTTGTCCTTGTTATTGTAACTGTGATTCAGACAGTAGCAAAAGGCTGGCAAGAACCTCATAGTTGACAAGTAGTTATGATAGATTGAGTGAGAGGTTAAATATTTTTTTGCCCTCGCTTCTTTTTTTGCTTGACAATCTGATAT
>JBFMDD010000181.1:0-6253 GCA_040754115.1 bacterium | reverse complement strand
GTTAATTGCTTCCTGTTTTTACCATCAGCATCCATAACCCAAAGTTGATATGTATCTTTACCAATCCAGGGTTCTAATATTTTATCATGATTTGTATCTGTTAAGGCAACTACTGCTATCTTTGTTCCATCTGGAGAATAAGTAGCATTACCTTCAAAATTTTCATCTGTAAGCCTTATTGTATCTGTACCATTAGCATTCATTGTATAAATTCCACTCTTTTCACCACAAAAATATTTATATAGTATCTTTGTTCCATCTGGCGACCATACAGGATTGTAAGGTCCATCCAACTCACCTGTATTTGCAAAAAAGGTTAATCTTTTTCTATTGGTACCATCTGGGTTCATTATCCAAATATCAGAATCATCTTCAGAAGGAATAGTTGTATCTTCAATTACGAATACAATCTTACTTCCATCCGGAGACCAACAAGGAGAGTATACAACTCCATCTTTTCCTTCAAAAATGCAATGTTCATCTGTCCCATCTACATTCACTACCCATATACCATCATCTCCCCAATCTTTTGTAAAAACAATTTTACTATCATCTGGAGAAAAAGATGGCTCACTACCATTATTCACAGGTAATTTTGTAATCTTGTCAACAATAAGGTTAGTAGGGTTAACAGCACGCTGTAGATTTTTCCTTTCAGGAATATTAGTCTTTGCAACCTTTAATACAGAAGATATAGTAGAATCTTTAATCACTTTCTCTTTCCCAATGGCTATGCATAATCCTGCTCCTACTATCACCAATAAAGAAAAAATCATAATAAGTATTATTTTCTTCTTCATCTTTCTTATTACCTCCTCTTTTTATGGGTCATATTCAAGTGAATAGCCTGCTAATCCACCATTTCTACCTATGATGTGGTCTACATAGGTAATAGTTTGTCCTGCTATCCATTTACTTTCTTTACCTGTATATGGATTTTTTACTTTTACCTCTTTATTTTGCCCAATCCACACAATCGAATCCCAATCTGTTGAAGACTTATCTAATAGTTTCTTCTTCTTATGATCTTCTTCAATCATCTTTTTAGCCCTTTTAATATATCCCGGCCCAGCATTATAAGATGCAAGGGCGTATCTTTGTCTATCTCTATTGTCCTTAGTATCAGGCACATCTTCAAATTTATCAATATCATATTGATCTTGTAAATAATCTACTCCAGCAAAGATTGCACTAACTGGGTCCCATATTGAACCATCTACTTCATCACTTTCTATCCATGCCTTACCCTCATCTGTCTTTAGCCATTTATAAAACTCTTCCCTCTTTTTGTACAATTCTTTTGGATTATCAGGTGTACCACTGTGTAATGGTGGCATTGGTACTTTTAGCCCTTGTCTTTCTGCAGTACCTTTCATAAATTGACTTATACCCATTGCCCCACTCTTGCTTATTGCAAACGGGTTAAATAAACTCTCCTGATGAATTTTTCCTTTTTCTACCTCAGGCAAAATATCCTTGCCTTTTGTAGCAGCTATTATCGTATTATCATATTCATTATATTTTTTCCCTAATCCCACTGTAATCTTTACCATCTGTTGTCCTGCATTTCCCATGGTATCAATAACATCTGCGAATACATAATAATCTCCACACATCCATGGATCAAATGTAAACTCCTGTCCTATCCCTAATTTCTCCTGCCAGTCTGGCCCTACTATTTTCCAATTAATTTTATCACTTAAATCTTTCCCAGGCCCTTCAGTACCTGGTATTCTTTCATAAGCCCCTCCAAAACATTCTATTGATGCATCAGGTTTATAATATGTCTTATCCCTTGGAGAAACTATCATTAACACTGGAATATACCGCCATGTCGTCATCCCACCCTCTAAATACCCTGAAATTATATATCTTCCACGGGCTTTCCAATAATCTAATGTTATCCAGCCTATCCCATGCCAATCGTTAATTAAAGTGAAGAGTGGTCAGTGATCAGTATTTTTTATTTGCCACTAAATTGGGAGGTTTTAGCCTTATTTAATTGTCAAAGAACTGATAATAATTAAGGAAAGTAAAACGAAAAATCAGACCTGACACTAATTATCTGCCTATCTCCTTACCTCCCACCTTCTATCTCATACCACTATTTTCATCCTCCTTTGTGAGTCAGAGACTCATGAGCGTTTCTCCTGAAAATAAGTGTCAGTGACAGTGTCAATTTAAAGTAACACTGTCAGAAGGACTTCTGACACTGACACTTCCCCTCCTATGCTCAATTTTCATCGTCTTTTGTGCCCACTTCCTGCTTTCGAGGTTTGCCCCTACTTAAATACTAACTTCCCAAATGTCTCTGGCTTATTCCATTTTAGGTCAGATGAGGCAAGTAATGTATCTTGTTCTGGTTTTGCTTTGTTGTCTGTATCGCTTATGACCAGAGTAAATCCTATTGCCTTATTCTTTTGACTGTCTATTCCTAAATTAGCCAGTGGTATTTTTGCCTCAAGATTATAGCCTGTTTTTGTCTTTATGCTGGCTATTTTTATACCTCTAAGCATATCCTGTCTCTTTTTAGTTGATACCCCTGGTAGCCAAAGTAATATCTCTGAATCTAATTTCTCAAAATCTCCAGGCGATATACCAAATTGATATATTCCTTTTGGTGTTTCAAACCAAAGCTCAAGATGGTCTCCTTTGAGAATATTATCTCCTGTAAATGGCTGGACAAAATTATCATCTTTTACTTTGATAGCTAAATACAGATTCTTATTATCTCTTTGTGCCATAGCAATACCCGATAAATCTTCTTTCCCTTGCCAATTAGAAGGTTTGTAGGTAACATACTCCTTTTTATCAATAGCTATTTCTTTAACATCCTTCCATTCCCATTCACTCAATATACTATCAATAACAATATTCTTCTTTACCATTTTAGTCTCAAAAACCACCCCCTTTCCCACTTTCTCCCCTTCTCCCTTTCTCACTTTCTTCTTCGGCGGACATTGAAGTTCTGGAGGTAAAGTCAGGATAAAAATTCCTGCCTCTTGTCTTAATTGCTTACCATAGGGTGGTGTAACATCCCGTTTACCAACAAATACAAGATTCTTACCATCTGGCGACCAATCTGGACATTGCCCCATCAGATCATCAGGTAAAACCAATTGAACAGGATTACCGCCATCTTCTGCATCAATTAGCATGATTGACCTTGAGTTCCAACGATCTTCTCCCACATAAGTATAAGCTATCTTTTTCCCATCTGGAGACCATGAAGCTCCGTATAATGACCCTGCTCGTCGCTCTACAATTTTAGTTAAATTTGTTCCATTTGAATCCATTGTCCAGATACTCCCCCCCATATTCATCACAATCTTCCTACCATCAGGAGACCAATTCGCTTTATGAATTCCTTCACCAAATTCATCTGGGGATTCATAAATAAGAGTTTTATTTCCTCCTTCTGAATCCATTACATAAAGGTCATATGGAATAAATAATATTGTGGTTCCATCAGGAGACCATTTAGGACTTTCACACTCATATTCCTCAGAAGTTAATTTAGCCTTGTTCTCTCCATCAATATCCATCTTCCACACTTGAGAAATGTGATCTTCTTTTTCTAAAACAAATACAACTTGTGTCCCATCTGGTGAGCAATCTGGTTCTGATGCAGAACCATCGCCTATATCAGAATATGGTAGAGTTAAAGAAGTAAAACTTCCTGTCTCTATATCCTGTTTTGCTATTAACCCAGTTCCTGGTCCTGCCCAGATAGTGTAGACTATTTCCTTGCCATCTGGTGACCAAGAAGGGTAATCACCCCCTCCAAGTTCAGCATCAGTTAATTCTCTTACTACCTTAATGTTCTCTTGGGAAATTACTATTTTTGTTGGACTAAATCCATAAGCAAAGCTATTCCCTCCAAAAATTACTATAACTGTTAGGATCTTCATTAAAACCTTCATTTTTAAGTCTACCTCCTTAAAACTTTTAACTTATAAATTCTATGGGTCTATTATCTCTAACCACTTAGTCACATTCTTGTAATAATCCTTCCTATGCTTATCAAGTACTATCCCTTTTTCTTTTAACTTATCAAAATCAATGTCTTCCCATTTAGCATTCTTCCAATTTTTCTTTCCAAATTGTTGTTTTAATATTAATAGATTTTCAGGTCCCATATTATACCCAAATACCCCTACAATTCCTGTTTGTTCTATCATATCTTGAATCTGTCCACCTCCATAATAATCTAACAACCATTTATAATACGCCATAGACAATTCTATCTCAGTATTAGCCATCTCGTTTAATTTCTGTTGAGTAAATTTTCCTTTATTATCATTATATTCCTTCCGAGTTAATAAAGGGTACTGCTGCCTTCCATAATCTAACAAAGCCTTTCCTTCTGGAGTGTTATAAGCTAATTTATGCTTCCAGTCATACTTAGGAAGTATTTTTTGATATGCCCTTGCCAATTCCTGCCAATGCTGATCTTCTTGATATTCGGATAAATATCTCCGTTGATTCCATTCTAACAACAATCCTTCATAAGTGTTTATTTTCTTATTTTTAACAGAAGAATCTGTTACTTCTCCTACTTCAATCTGCCCTAATCCTCTACCAGGACCGCCGCCTATTTGAGGCAATCCTGGCTGGAACTGGTCATTTTCCTGCCCGAAGATTGTTTTCATTACATTCGCATAGGCAGTAGGATTATCAGGGAATATCTTTTCTGCCCAATATTTTATCTGCTCATTATATAGATGTTGGTTCTTACCCCAGGCAGCTACATCTTTATACAACCCTGCCCATTGAGTAACATTAATATCAAACCACTCCATAGTAGTATAATTTTGGTCATTAGTTACTTCAGCATGGATGATATAATTTCCTTCTCCTGCCCATGGAGTAAAGGTAAAGTTTTCTCCCTGTCCTTGTTGAATTGTATCATCCGGTGCTACTATAATCCATTTAATCCTATCACTAATATCTACTCCTGGTCCTTGATTATCTGGTAATCTATCCCATGCCAATCATTAATTAAAGTGAACAGTGGTCAGTGAACAGTGGTCAGTGATCAGTGATCAGTATTTTTTATTTGTAACTAAATTGGGGGGTTTTTAGCCTTATTTAATTTAATTGTCAAAGAACTGATAAGAAAGTAAGACAAAATCAGATCTGACACCAATTACAATTTAGTATCTCCTTTAGTAGTAGTAAAACACAGTTTAACATATGGTAAATTGAGATACCATACAATAACTCCTATTATCCCTAATATTAATATAGGAATGAACACATATCCACCAAAAAGACCTTTTTTTAATATCATTGCTATTATATACATTACCCCACTGATATTTAAAGGTAATCCTACTATTATAATAAGGATGATAGTTCCAATACGAGCATAATTTTTTAATTTTAACATTCCATAACCACAATATATAGATAAAAATCCAAAGACTAAAAAGAATGAAGTTGAATAGGAAAGGAAATGCATTAACCCAACCATTCCACATGCCTCTCCTTTCATTAAAGTAGTGGATATCCACATAGAGAGACCAATTGTTCCCATGATGACTTCTAATACTCCAACAATTATTACCAAAGCAGATAATATAACTATACCTATTGGCCTTTTATCTTTCATAACTATTTCTCTTCATCAGGATAATAGATTTGCATAAATAATTCGGCTTTCTTTATTGCTTCAAGCTCAAATGCACTATCTTCATAGCCATTCTTAATCCATTCATAGAGATAGAAAAAGAAAAAGTGTGTTTTGTCTCGACGATATTGTACTACATGAGCACATTCATGAGCAGCTAACTCTGGACCTAATTCTGCTTCTTCCGCAAGTACAATTGTTTCTCCTATTGTAACAGCAGGATGTCCTAACATTAAAGCATCAGTAATTGGACCTCCTCTCATAAAGACAACTTCATCAAACTCTTGTTCGTAAAATTCTTCTAATTCTTGAAGAAGTTTCGGTTCTAAATCTTCAATAATCACACCTTCGCTAAAATGTTCTAAAAGTTTTTCCATAAATATCTCTACCCAATTTTTCTCTCTTTTCGTCGTCATCCCACCCTCTAAATACCCTGCAATTATGTATTCTCCACAGGCTTTCCAATAATCTAATGTTATCCACCCTACCCCATACCAATCGTTATATTTAAATTCATCCTCTGGGATGGTGACTGTATCGTAAGGATGAGTAGTTATATAATCCCGTATCCAATCCTTGATATAATATTCCACCTGTAATTGAGCTAATTCTGACTCAAGA
>JBFMDD010000180.1:0-4851 GCA_040754115.1 bacterium | reverse complement strand
ATATAACACCTCCTCTTTTTGATGTCAACTAAGCAAATTATCTCTTTTTTATCGCTTTGGCATCTTTTATCACCCAAAATTCTTCCAAACCCGCACCATAACTAAAAGTCATTTGCAACGCTCTCTCCCAGGTACATCGTGACCCCTTATAGGAGGTGAATGATTAAATTTTAGGGGACGGTTCATTTTCAGATAGACTCCTGTGATTTCTTTTAAGTGAGCTAACGAAAGGTTAAGGTAATTAGGTAAGTGGGTAATTAATTATCTAAATTACCGTAACTGTTCAGGCTATATATCCGAAGTGTAAGTATGGAGATAAGGAAATCATGGAGATGTGGAGATTATAAATTCCCTGGATAATTTGGCAAAAGGTTATGGTTATGAAGTTGGTATGGAAGTCTGCTCCTGACAGGCTTTTAAAAAATCACAGTTTGAGAGCTTTTAAAGTATAAATCCTAAATCTTATCCGGCAACACTTACTTCATCAATGTAAAAATGAGGGCTGAAAACACCGCCATAAGAGTATGCCTTTGAACCAATAGCCCTTACCCGATTAAATATATCGAAGATATTACAGGCAACCATTGTATCTTTCAGTCTGCCAACAACTTCACCATTTTCTACCTTAAATCCTAACTCAACATTAAAGGCAAATTCACCCGCTAAAACATTACTTTGTCCACCACCTAAAACTAAATCTATGATTATCCCTTCCTTCATATCCTTAATCATCTCATAAAAATCCATATTCCCGGTGGAAATTATCAAATTACTGCATTGAGGTGAAGGTAGCGAATCAAAATCCCGATAGCCATTACCCGTTGAATTAGTCTTTAAAAATCCTGCTGTTTGTAAATCAAAGATATAATTTTTTAAAATACCGTTTTCAATCAGTGGTATTTTTTGCGTAGTTATGCCTTCAGCATCTACCGGGCAGCTATTTGGTCCAAAATCAACAGTAGCATCATCATAAATAGTTATTTGCTCATCAAATATCTTCTCACCAAGTCTATCTGTCAAAGGAGATGCTCCTTTTTGAACCAATTTACCATTTACACCTAATTCTACAGTTTCTAAAATCGTTGGAATTAATTTTGGAGTAAATATAGCTGGTAATTTTTGGGTTTTAGCTGAAAGTTCATTCCGAGACCATTGTAGTGACTCACCTATTCTATCAACAATAGAATCAATATCTTTATTTAAATTACAGCCACTTGTATACTCATTCAACCATAACAGACTATTATTTCTGACTAATAGTCCTGTGACATACAATGTAAAGAAGGTTTTTTGATATGTAATTTCAAGTCCAGAGGTATTAGTAATTTTTGTCTTTAGAATAGTCTTGTTTATATCCAGGTCTTTACAAAAAAGCCCTTGTTCAAGATGTAACAGCTTTTCTATCAACCTGTTTCCTAATTCCAGTCCTTCTTCAACACTAAACTCTTCTACCTCTTTATCAAATATCTTTGTCTGATGAGGAATGTGTGACTTGGGGAATTCAAATTTAGCCTCTTGTCCAAATTTAGCACTATTTATCGCATTCTCAATTAATAATGTTGTCTGACCACAAGTAGTAGAAGAAAATCCAATCCGACCATTTTTTATTATTCGTAATCCCAATCCGTTGATTTGTTTTGTCTTGATACATTTTAATTTATTATTTTCGAATTTAGATTGAGTAGATGTAAGTTGTTGGTGAATTACTTCGGCATTAGGAGTATATTTATTAGTTTTATTCAATATCTCTTCCATTATTCCTCTGAAAATACTTACACTTCTTTTCTCTGTCATTGCGAGCGACCCTGAATCAAGTTCAGGGGAAGCAATCTCGCTGGATTGCTTCGTCGCTTTGCTCCTCGCAATGACATTTTCATTCTTCTTTGTGTCCCAAAGGGCATGTATGTTTCTCCTGCAATTTAAATTTCAGGGACATGTGTTCTAATCCAGCGTCTAATTTCATCTAATGATGGTGGGGCAATATAAAATACCTCTAACCCTTGTGGAAACTGTATCTGGTGCAATTCTTGCATCAATAATATTCCCGCTTCATTTTCTTTTAATGTCTCATCTATCTGTTGCTCAATATACTTATTCCTCTTTTGAAGAGCATCTGTATAGAATGCATAAACCATATCAAATACCTTTTCCAATTCCAATTCCACCAGTAAACACTTACTCCAATCCATAAACTCGGCTAATAATTCTCTATCTTCGATTAGTTCAAGTTTAGCTCCTTTATCTAATCGTGATTTGACAATTTGGCAGCTTCCTTTACTCAATTCTTCAATAAGTTTAACCCCATCTTCACCACCTATAGGCACTAATTCATGATATATCTTATTAGATGTCCCAAGTTTGGTTTCTAAGTCCGTTAACTGTGTTTGGACTTCTTCCCAATATTTATTGGCAATTTTTAAGAATTCATCATCATATTTTTGCGGGGTAAAGATAAGCGGAACAAAGTATAGTTTTCTTCCTGTTTTATAAGTTTCAACTATTGGTTTTTCTATTTTACCTAATTGTTCTGGCATAATACTCCTCCTGAAAAAAACCGTGAATCGTGTCCGTAATCCGTTGTCCGTGAACCGAAAAACGAACTACGCAAAAGACTATTTTTCTACTCTCATTACCTTCCTCCAATGACAACATTTTTAATTCGGACATAAGTGCCGCCGCATGAAACAGGTAACGGTGATTGGCCATTTTTGCCACAACCACCAAGCCCACCAAATAAGACTAAGTCATTTCCAATAGCCTCAATATTCATCAATGTCTCAAATACATTGCCAGTCAAAACGACATCACGCAGCAAATCCGAAATCTTGCCATTTTTAATCAAATACGCCTGTTGAGCAGAGAAAGTGAACATCTCACAATCGGTATTGCCACCAATGTAACTTTTGGCATAAATACCTTCTTTTATGTCCTTTATCATCTCTTCAAAGGTTATATTTTGAGGTTCGAGATATGTATTTGACATACGGACAATTGGTTCATAGTTATAATTAATTGCTCTGGCATTACCGGTAACTTTTTCACCCATTTTAGAAGATGTCTCACGAGAATGGAGTCGATTTGAAAATATACCATTTTTAATCAGATAAGTTTTAGCCGCTGGTATTCCCTCGTCATCATAACAATAAGAGCCTGCTTCTTCTGGTATTGTTGCATCATCTACTATTGATAATTCATCGCCTCCAAACCGCTTACCTATTTTCATCAACTCTTCCATTTTCTCATTTTCATAGATATGGTCAGCCTCAGCTAAATGTCCAAAGGCTTCATGAATGAATACACCACACAACTCTGGGTCAAGAACAACGGTATATTTACCGCCGTTTATTCTTTGAGCTTTGAGTAAATCGATGGCATTTTTTGCCACCTCTTCTGCTTGCGACTCTAATGATTCAACTATTTCATAACCTCGATAATTGCCAAAGGATTTATGGGCAGTTTGAATATTAATCCCTTCTTTGGCAATGGCAGATAAACTAATTCCAGTAAATACCTTTTCTTGAAATATATCTGTCCCTTCCGAGTTGACAAAATATTTTTTGGTCGCATAGTCTCGATAGGTAACTTTTGAGGTTTGAATTAAGGGAGAAAAATTCAGGATAATAGAGTTATAATTTTGGCACAGATGATGTTTTTCTTCTAAAGATATACCTTTTGGGTCTTTTCCACTACTTATTACTTTAGAATCTACGACTGCTTTTGTATCAGCAAGTTGACTTTTGGTGTTACCTGTCAATGTTGCTTCTTTTACTGCCAACTCAACATAAGTGTCAATTTGTTCGATAGTATTAAATGATACAAAACCCCACCCACCATTAACTAAAGCTCGAACATTTCCGCCTATTTTAGTCATATTACCAATATTTTCAAGTTCTTTTCCTACAAAATCTACCTTAGTTGTCTGGTTTTCCTCTACCCTAATTTCTAAATAATCCGCCTTTGGGGCTTTGTGAATAGCGTTTTTAATAAAATCCCTCATATTTTTAATTTAATTTAATTTTAATTTAGACTCCTAAATTTTTTAAAATAATTAATACTAATTCCTTTCAGTTTGCTCAGCCTGCAATACTCATAATTTTGTAAGTTTTATCAATCCTTAACCTGGACAATAGAATATTACTTGCTTCTTCATTGGTAAGTTCATTGCGACTTACTAAACACATAGCAGACAGAGGGTAATTATTGAAATCAACCCCCATGAAAAGGCCAATAATTCTATCTTGTCCTGTAGGAATAATATCAAAAAGTCTCAAGTGTGTTCTTTCCTTATGTTTAATTCCTCTCAATGTAATGATGAGATAGTTCTTCTCTACTTCAATTGTACCTTTGTACTTTAAGTTAGGATTATTAGGATCGTAAGTCGTTAATTCCAATTTGTTCATAAGATTCCTTTTGATAATCCATTGTTCATATCTAAGTATTGTCTCTCCATGCATCCGAGTAAAGTGATATGTGTGCCACATCCCCTCAAGTAGTTTCTTGCGAAAAGGAAATGTTACTACAAAAGTAACAAATCTAATAAGATATGGAAGAATATATCCAATAACTGCGCCAGCGATAGTAGGAAGAAGCCAATTTGACCACTCCATAGTATACTCCTTCACAGAATAATGGGAGATTTAACCAAATATTTCATCTTTAGATTCCAAACTCATTATCATTACCGTTTTAAACAAGTTAAAAACATATAGTTATATCCTTTCCGATATATATATATTACTACTATTTCCATCAATATCAATATATGTAATAGAGTTTATTTCAAAATGTTGACTAATATTCTCCTTAACTTCAGAAATAGTGAATGTATGAACATAGTGTAAAGGATATTCC
>JBFMDD010000179.1:0-28016 GCA_040754115.1 bacterium | reverse complement strand
ACAAAGGACACAAAGATATTTTAAAATGCAACATACCAGTTTACTGAAATGTTTTTTATGTTCCTCTTGATGTCAACTAAGCAGATTATTTCTTTTTTATAGTTTTGGCATCTTTTATCACCCAAAACTCTCCCCAAACCCGCACCATAACTAAAAATCATTTGCAACGCTCTCAAGAGTAAATTTTGAGGATTTTTATTTTTAAGATACAATTCGGGGACAAGACAGTAAAGGACATTAAAAAGAGCAGTTCTCTTCTGTGTCTCCTAATATCAAATATTGTAAGCGTTCAGGTGGTGTAACAAAAGGAGATGTGGAGATTAAGGAGATAGGGAGATATTATTAAAAAAATTGGTAACCGTTCAGGGTTCCCGGTTCAAGGTTCAGGGTTGTGAGTGTGCTCCTGAGTTGATTTGCTTAACTGTTTGTCAGGATTTGATATTTAATCTTTATCGCTTAGTAACCTTGAACCCTGAACCTGGAACCTTGAACCTGATAAACTGCAAAATTCTTATCTACCTGAACGGTTACCATTTTCCATTACTTACACCTGAACACTTACAAGATATTCTTCCCAATAATCAAGGTTTGACCACCAACTTTGTCTGATGTTTAATAATTTCATCTAATCTATTAACTTGTTTTTCATGTGAGAAATTGCTGATAAAATCCTCATTAGGACAAATCCTCGCCTCCTCTTTAATTATAGAATTTAGGTTTTGTTCTATTAGCCTTGTATCATCACCGCAAAAAATGCCTAACCCACTTTTTTGCAATATACTTCCTACATACGAAGAAGAACTTATCCCCAGACAAAGAATAGGTTTTCTTAATGCCATATACTCAAATAACTTTCCGGTAAGAACACCATCGTTTTCTTTATCTGTCTCAATAAAAAGTAAAACATCTGCCTTTTTCTGTTCATAAAAGGTATCATTAGCTGAAAGAAACCCTCCATATTTTATAATTTCTTTTGTGCTGGGATATTTATCAAAAAACTTATCTAAGATAACCTTTGTCTCATAAGCACCATAAAAAGATATCTCCATCTTATCCTTTAAATAGGTATAGTTTTTATCTATGACCTTAAATAGCCATTCTGGATTGCATCTCTTCTCATAAAGGGTTCCTGTATAAACAATAATCTTCTTTGGCTTATTAGAAGGAAAGTTATCTAAACTCATCTCTATTAACCATTCCTCATCATAACCATTTTCTATAACGAATATATCCTTTTTCTTATGGGGATATTTTTCTTGCATCTGATGCTTCAAGATTTCCGAAACTGTAATAATTATATCAGATTGGTTGATACATTTTCGCTCTAAAAAACCTTCTATAAGTCTAAATGGAAACAATCCTTTATGAGTAGGATGTTGTGTCCATAGATCACGGAAGTCTTGAATATAGAGAATGTTCTTAAACCTTTTTTTTAAAGCCATCCCGACTAAATTGGCCACCGTAGGCGGGGAACTGGTGATAATCACCTTGATATTTTGTTCCCTGACTATTTCTTCAGCCTTTTTACAGGCAGTAAGAAACCACAAATCAGAGAAAGTAGGCATGCGGGTCCCTCCAAATAAAACACCCTTGCTGGATAAATACCGGTTAGTCATCTTTAAGATTTTATCCATCAATAAAACAATCAATCGCTTCTTCTTCAGGCTGCCAAATTCGTCACTTATCGGGCCCTGCACCTTAAGTATCATTTTAATCAACCCCCTGGGGTCCGGATAGCTTAATCTATGGACTTGAAAGGGGGAGCAATCCACTTCAAAATTTTTCGTTCTTTCATCATCAGGAGTATCGGCAGTAAGGATACTAACCTTATGCCCAAGTCTTCTGAGATATTTAGCCCAGGCATATACCCGTCTACAACCAATTGTATTCAAAGGTGGAAAGGTATAACTAATCATAAGAATATTTTCCATTTCTTTAGTTGCTCCTTTTTGTAAATAATTCTAAAAGTGTCTTAGCGGTTTTTTCCCATGAAAACAACTGAACTCGTTCTAATCCCTTTTGGATAAGATTTTTTTTAAGGTTGATGTCAGTTAGACCTTTAGCTATTCCTTCACTTATTTCTTGAATATTTAATGGATCGACTAAGATAGCGGCATCAAATAAGGTCTCTTTTAAAGCAGAAATATTAGAGGCTAAAACAGGGCATCCACAAGCCATAGCTTCTAACGGTGGAAAGCCAAACCCTTCATAAAGAGAAGGAAAAATAAATAACTCCGCACCACTATATAATTTAATCAGGTCATCTTGAGGAACATAATCTATAAATTTAACCTCTGATGGAGAAAGGCTTAGTTTTTTATAAGTTCCATAAATAGAAGAATTTTGCCAACCTCTTCCTCCAGCAATAAGAAGTTGATAGTTTAATTCTGGATAATTTTCCCTAAATAAAACATAAGCTTTAAGTAAATTCTCAATATTTTTCCTCGGTTCTATAGTGGATACTGTCAGGATATAATTGTTAGAAGTCTGAAATTTGTCAGCAATATGTTGTTTGGCTTGTGCCTTAGGAAGAGGACAAAATTCTTCTTGACAAATACCAGAATGAATATATTTGATTTTATCTGAGAATTGCGGAAATTTATCTTTTATTTCTGATGCTACAGATTGCGAAACGGTAATAATTTGATGGGCTTTTAAAAGAGAGGCTTTAAAAAACAAAGGAAAGATAATACGATTATCCCATTTTAGTGTTGATGGATAAAAATAATAGGCTAAATCATGAACAGTTAATATTGTCTTGACATAAGAAGGAAGGTTTAGGGGTAAAATAGATTCCGTTGCCCAGAAAATGTCAATAGCATCTTTTCTCATGTCATTACTGGCGTTAAACTGCATCCAGCAAGTAGCCATACTGTTTAACCTGCCCTTTTTTATTCGCAAATGCCAGGATGGAGAAACTTCTTCAAAAGGAATTTGTAAGGAATCAGGGGCATATAAAAAGTATTGATTTTCACCATCTATCTTATATAACTGTTTAACGAGGTTGTATAAATAGACACTTGTTCCTGTAAATTTTCTGGTTAAAGGATATGCAGAAATACCAATTCTCATTTTTTCCCTCCTGAAAAATAGCCTTTAATCTTTCACCACAGAGTCGCAGAGAACACAAAGAAAATCTATAAAATAATCCTCTTCTATCCGCTAACAATTTACAAAGAATTTATCTTTTCGCCCTTTTTCCCTCTGCGAACCTGGCGTCTCTGCGGTAAAATTTACCTACTATTTTCATCTAAGTAATCCTTTTACAAATCCCAAATTCCAAAAGAGTATAGTAATTACAAATAACCTCATAAACTTTATTGATTTTAGCTTTATGAAAAGCGTAATGAGGCATAAAAATAGACAGAAGAACCCTACTTTTAAATTAGTTATAAAAATACCAATCAAAGATAACAAAAGGATAGGTTCATAATGAATAAATCTAAACAGTCCGTATCTTCTGACCAAAAATCCCTGTCCCCAACCATAATTCTTCATCATTTGACAAAAGGCAGATAAATTATCAGCTCGGTAATGATAAACTATTGCCTCTGGATTATACTTTAGTTTATAAATTTTCAGTTGCTTTATTCGATAATCCAATTCTACATCTTCACCTGGCCATAATCCTTCTAAAAACCCTTCTACCTTATCAAATATTTCTTTTTTATACATAACATTGCAACTGGGATTATGTTTAGTTTCTATCATTTTGGATTGGGTCTTAATATAATCTGCTACAAATCCAACGATTTTTAAAAACCCTTGAACTATTTTCCCAAACTCACTTTCATCATCAGGTGATTGTTGGTCACCTCCTACACCTACTACATTGTTTTCATCAAACCCTTTTAATAATTCCTTCAGCCAGTCGGGATGAACTATGCAATCTGCATCAGTAAAGACAAGATATTCGCCTTTAGCTTGTTTGATACCTAAATTTCTACAACTGGCTGGGCCAACGCCTGATGTTTTCATAGTCTGGATACCTTCATACAAGCCCAAGATTTCTTGGGTTTTATCCGATGAATTATCATCTATGACGATGATTTCATAATTAGTGTAGTTTAGATTTTTTAAGGAATCTAAACATTTCTTAATCGTCTTTTCACCATTTTTGACTGGAATTATTATTGAAATAAACTGGTTCATTTTCGATTTTTGACTTCTGTCTTCTTATTTTCTCAACTTCTTAACTTCTTATCTTCTCATCCTCTTATCTTCTCATCCTCTTATCTTCTCATCCTCTTATCTTCTCATCTTCTGTCTTTAGTCTATGGTCTTTAAATATTCTTCCTCTACTATCTGTGCATGCTTTTGCCAGACATATCTATTCTTTACTAAATGATACGCATTAAATCCCATCTCTTCAGCTTTATCTTTATTTAAAAGTAAATATTCTATGCCCTCGGATAGTAATTCTATATCTTTTGGTGGAATTACTATCCCTGCTTTATATCTTTTTACATTCTCAGCTACGCCGACAATATCGGTTACTATAACTGGTTTTTTACAAGCCATAGACTCTAAGGCAACTAATCCAAAACCCTCTTGTGTAGAGGAAATCGAAGGAAGGACAAAAATATCACAGAGATTATAATATTTAACTAATTGCTCATTATTTAATCTTCCTAAAAAAACAACCTTTTCTTCTATTCCGTTTTCCTTAACGAATCTTTTATAATCATATATCAGCTCACCTTCTCCACCGACATATAGCTTTAGAGGTATCTCATGTGCGATTCTTTTAATGGCTTTCAAAAGGAACTCTAATCCTTTGTAAAGATGGAATCTGTCTAAACGGCTTAAGAAAAAGATAATATTCTCCTCGTTTTTGGGTAGATTTAAAGGCTTAAATCTATCCATATCTACGCCGGGTGGGGTGATAACAATCTTATCCTTAAATGGCTCCAAAAAAGGTGATGTTTTAAGATAATTTTCATGGGTGATAAATATTTTGTTCGGCCTCTTCAACAGGAACCTTAAGCAGATAAAATTGTATGTATTAGCAATAAGTTTGTTTATGCCTTTTCCAGTAATATCGTTATTATAAGTTAAGAATAGCGGCTTATTCTTCATTAAGCCAACCAAAGCACTCATATCTGCACTCCAGGGATGAGGAAAATAAGTATGGATAACATCAAAATCGTCTTTCATTAACTCCATAAGTAAGGGAATGGTAATATTGGTATTAGCAATCTTACCAATATAGGGAAGCCGTCTGACCTCCATACCTTCAATGACACCATCACCTACTTCTGGTTCATTGGCACAGATAATCTTTACATAGTGCCCCTTTTTTACCAGCTCTTTACATAAATAAAAGGTTAATTGTTCTGTCCCACCTATGTAAGGATAAAATCGTGGTGGTGTTTGAATAATTTTCATAGATTTTTGTTCCTTGAAGTAAGTAAATAATTAATAAAACTCCAGGCACCCCGTAGTTTGCGATACAAATCTCTAACATCTTTGGTCTTAAGAAGAAACTTCCACATATAGCCGGGTCGAAGATAGAAGGACTTCAGTGCCTTATCTACATAATCATTGATTTCTTTACTACTCAACCCTGGGTAATCTACTATGCCCGCTTGCTCACCTTTTGCCAACCAGTCTGTCCAGGACTTTGCCTTGAGTAATCCTTGAGATTGACAGAAATTATAATATTCTGTGCCAGGAAAAGGAACTGCTCCAGCAAACTGAACGGTAGTTAATCCTAATTTCAAGGCAAAATTCAATGTCTTTTCCATTGTTTCCTTTGTTTCACCTGGCATGCCAAAGACGAAACAGCCGTGAACTTCAAGTCCAGCTTCTTTAGCCACCTTCATAAACTCTATTGAATCTTCTACCTTCATTCCTTTTCGCATTCGGTTTAACATCTCCTGGTCTCCTGACTCAAAACCAACCAGTAAAAGTCTACAACCTGAAGCCTTCATATCTTTAAACATTTTTAAATCATAGATATCTGGTCTGGCATTACAAGACCAGGTAATCTTTAATTTTCTCCTCATAATCTCTTCACAAAGGGCTAAAACCCGCTGTTTATTAATCGTAAAGGTATCATCCTCAAAGAAGAACTCTCCTTTTCTTATCTGAGGGAAGAGGTTGATGTCAGATTCTATTTCATCAACGATATTTTTAGCGGATCTAACTCTATGCTTATGTCCGAACATCATCTGCGGTAAGAGACAGAAGGTGCATTGATATGGACAACCTCGACTGGTAAAGATGTTTATATAAGGGTATAATTTACCTCCATCAAAGTATTTCATAATATCTAAATGATGCCAGGCAGGAAAGGGTAGGTTATCTAAATCTGTTATCAACGGCCGTGGCGGAGTGCTTTTAAAAACGCCATTGTCCAAATAACATATTCCTGGTATGCTTTCTAATTTATTCCAGTTCTGAACTATATCACGGATAGTATAATCATATTCACCCAGAGCAATAACATCAATGGAACCTTTAGCCTCTTTAAGGGTTTGTTCTGGCAGTGCCGTAGCATGAGTGCCAACCATAATCACCTTAGCATGGCTTTCTTGTTTGGCCAGGCGAGCACATTCAATATCGGAGTAAATAGATGGCGTAGTAGAGTCTAAGACGACGAATTGAGGCTGTTTATCTTTGATTAATTGGCTTAATTTTGCCTTATCCCAGTTCATAGCTGGGAAATCATAGAGTTCTACTTCTTCTCCTGCTTCTTCCAGAACAGCCGTAGCATAAGCCAACCAATCAGGCATTCGGAGTACTCGACCACGCGTCTTAGCCGGCCATCGCTGGCATCTACAAAAATCTTTAATAAATGGTGCGTTTATAATAAGTGTTTTCATTTAAAAGTACCTAATTTTTATTCTTCTGTAGATAATAATACCTTGTTTCATAACAAAATGTCAAGGAAAATTTTAGAGAATTAGAAAATTAGCGAAGAGAATTCAACGGATTGAAGA
Organism: bacterium; assembly: GCA_040754115.1. Lineage (GTDB taxonomy): Bacteria > UBA9089 > CG2-30-40-21 > CG2-30-40-21 > SBAY01 > JBFMDD01. Next base: position 21,072 of record JBFMDD010000179.1, on the reverse strand, counting down.
AAATCAACAAAATCAAAAATTGTAGTTGACAAAATCTCTTATCTTGTGTATACTCTTTGTATGAAAAGGAAAGAATGGCATCCTTATTTTTCCACTGTTTTGAAACATCTACTTGAACCTAAAGGGTTTAAGGTTGAAACCCAGGTTGAGGTTGGAGAAATGCCATTGAAGATAGATGTAGTGGTAATTAAAAAAGGTGCGGATGCAGATGTTAAGTCCTTACCTCTGGTCTTTCAATCCTTTACTGATTACAATATTATCGAGTATAAATCACCCAAAGACAGGTTCAGACGAGATGATTTTGATAGATTATTTGCCTATGTGCTTTTGTTTAAGATTAAAGAAAGGATACTTTGGCGCAGGCAAATAAATGTCTATACCCTTGTGTCAGGAGGTATAAAAGGGATAGAAGATTACATTCGCAGGAATGGACATGAGCTTGTGCGGATAAAGGAAGAGCTTTGCTTTGCGGATTTTGGGTTTAATTTTTATTTGATACAGTTGGATAAGTTAGAAGCATCTCCTGAAAACTATAAATTGCTTCTTTTCACCTCTGGGGAAAAGGTGAAAGAATTAGTGAAGGGCATTTGTGAGAGGGGTAAGGAAATATTAGAGATAGATTTAATAGAGTTAATCGAGTCTGGATTATAGTTACATCCTGAGGAATTCAGGGAGGAGGTAAAATTGATGCCGCAGACATTAGCCGATAGACCAGATATAATAGGGAAGTTAGCAGATATAGTAGGGGTGGATATATTTGTGCAAGGAATAGGAAAAGAGAAAGTGATTCGTAGTCTTGGTGAAGAGGATGTAATTCGTAGCCTTGGCGAAGAAAAGATACAAAGGGATCTTATAAAACTCTTGGGCAAGGAAAAGATAAGAAAGATATTAGAGGAAAACTAAAAAACTATAGATTGCTTCTTTTCACCTCTCTTTAATCTTTCCACCCATAGAGGTAAAGATTACCTTCTTGAAATAATAATTTTAGATATGTTTGGGCAAAGGTATTAAAACTTTCTACCTCTTCTTTGGATACACCGTTATCGGGGTAATAATAACAAAATATGACAGTGGTATTGACTAAAATATGGGTGATTTGTTTATTATCAAAATATTCCTTTATTTGAAATATATCTTTGTATGTAAAAGACTTCCATCCCCACATACTAAAATCAGGTATAAAATTTCGCTGACAATAATAACCCTTTTTCTCTCCTATAAAATATATTTTAGCCTCTTTGGGTAAATATTTGTTAATAAATTCCATAGCATTATAATATCCTTTTTCTGCATTTCTACGAACAAAATCTTCCTTTGACTCAAATCCTAAGATAAAGTTAATTGGATTACGGTAATGAATTATTTGAAACCCATCCCAGCTTAATATAGCTGTCCAAATGCCAAAGATGATGATTAAAATTATCCTTTTTAAGAATTTTTTTGAATCAAAAAGGGTGTAAAAAATACTGGTTAAAACTGATGATAAAAGTGGTAACAAAAGCAGAAGGTATCTTGAAGAATGTAATCCAGAACTCCAAAGAATAAATTTAATAACTATATAGCAGAAAAGATATATACCTACAATTTTTAATTTTCTTATAAAAATTAAAAGAGGTAAAAATAAAAGATAAATGGGACTAATAGTTGCTCCAAAAGGTAGCGAGCCTAAACAACCATAAATAATAACATTCCAAGGAAGAAGTAAGGAATCAATCAAAGTTTTCCCTCCCATTGTAAATACACTATTTGATGTTTGGCCTGTAATTATGTCCATTGGAGTTAAACTTACCTTTCTTATAAATAAATCCTCCAGATAAGGATAAACGGGATTATGGGTGTAGAAAAAGTTTTTTAGATACCAGGGTGAACCTATCAGACAACAGATAATTCCAAAAATAACAAGGTCGAATATCATCTTTCGTAACCCTATTTTTACTACTCCAAAACCGATAACACTTAAATATAAAATAATCATCGTATGAATTCCAGGATATTTAATTCCGACGATAAAACCACACATAATTGCCAGAATTATCAGCCATCTGTTTTGATATGAAGTAATCCAATTGACAAAGGCAAATATAGCTAAGAATTCATAAAAGGTTAAAGCTAAATCTATATAGGCTGTTCTTGAGAGAAAAATAACTAAGGGACAGATATAAAATATGGCAGAGGCTAATAAAGAACTTTTAGAATTAAAATAGCGTTGACTTAAACCAAAAACACCAACCATAGTCAAAACACCAAATAGGAAATGAAATAATTTTGATAGAATATCACTTCCCACTAACATGCCAAGTAAATATAGCATACCAATATTTGCAGGAAAATTGGCAAAGGTAACATCTGGTATGTGAAATATACGGTGGTGTTCTATGAAAAGTTTAGGTCCTTCAAGGTGATAGGCTAAATCATCCCAGTCAAAAGGAGGACATAATCCGTGTAAAAAACATAATCCGCAGGTTATAACTATAAAAAATAATATAATGACTTCTTGCCAACTAAATCTTTTCAATGATAAAGATTTTATTCCTCTTGTTATCTCACCAATAGTATTCGTTAACCCTTTGAATAACAGAATGATTAAAACAAATATTAGTCCATAAGCAATTTTAGGCTCAAGTAGTCCTAAAAATCCCAATCCCATGATTAAATAAGACAATATTCCAAATCCTGAACCGATACTAAAGACTAATCTTTCCTGGATGGAGCTAAATTCAAACTTACAAATTGAAAGTATTCTAAATCCCAATGTATAAGCCAATAAAGTTATAATAGCCAGTAGAAATAGGTCCTGGGCGATGGTATTTTTAAGGTTAAAAAGAAGAAGATAATGAGGGTAGTGGAATAGGCAAAATAGCAGGATTATTCCCATCCAAAGATAAAAGAACAAAGTTAATATTGATGTTATGTTCCAATCTCTTTTTAGCATAGCATAATTTCCTCGGAGTGACAGTGGTTGTGCTGTTACTCGATGGTCAACTTTTTGTAAGCGTGGTATTTCTGTATTTTTGTATCGGGTAGTCTATATAAACAAGGCACATAAACACCCAGACACCAGACCACTGAACGATTACCAAAAATCAATCTATCGGATTAGAAAGTAGTTCTAATTGAATCATAAATTCCCCAGCTATTTTTTCCCAGTTAGTTCCGTCGCAAGAAAATGCAGAGCGGCCAAAATTGTAATAATTATCTACCATTATCCCTACCTCTGCACCCTCCATAACACTTAAAGTAATAACATTTGTCCCTTTTTTAAGGATTAATTTAGGGTTCTGGAATTTAAATCGCACCTGCCGAACAAAAGGACCATAAGGAATATCCTTACAATTTATGATAGATAAAACCATGTCATTAATCTTGATTAATAATTTCCCTTTATCACTACAGGAATAATTAAAACTTATGCCTGCATGATCAAATTTAGCAACATCCTTATTGATAACAATCTCTTTTTTAATAATTTTAGTAGGTGAATCTAATGTTTTTTTAACATCACCATGCCAGTCTCCACTATCATCTCGAAATACAAATCCTTCCCTTTTTTCTATGCAAAATCCATTGGGATTAGTTAATGGATAGGTCCAACCATAAAATGTGTGGAAATCAACTACAGTATAAACCACGATAAAAAGAATTAAGGTAGCAAAAAGGGAGATGAGTTTTTTACTCTGTATCTTTTTATACCAGTAATAGATAGTCCAGCCCGAAAAAATGCTTAAATAAGGCACCACTGGAACTCTAAATCTTGCCTGAATAAAGAAAAGAACAATGGCGGTCATATATCCAAAGATGACTAAATACAATAGGAAAAGGTTTTTATTTAACCTTCCCAAACAAAGAAATAGCCCGATTAATCCCAACGAAGATACTAAACCAAAAGGAATCATTATCTTGAGTAAAGGGGATAATTGCAAAAATCGTTCATAGACCACATCGTTATCAGGGATTTCGTAAGCATTCCAGAACAGGGTAGTTTTTTTCCATAAAAGCCAGAGGTATTTCTTTGGTTTTTCTTTTATAAATTTCAAGGTATCTTGCAGATAAAAATCTTTATTCTTACTACTCAACTCCTCAGCATAAGGTGGCAGATGATAAAATCCTTCTGAATCCTCATTATTTCCTGCCCAAAGCGCTACAGGGCCGGTAGCTGTGATGAGAATAAATTTACCACTATATTTATAATTACGGTAAGTAAATGGAGCAAAAGTCAGTGCCATACCTAAAATGATAAATCCACAGGCACATAAAAATCTCTTGTTCATCCCCTGTCTAATCAGTAGCCATAATAATAAAAATGGAAGAACTAAAAGAGTGGTAGCACGAGATAATGAGGAAAGGGCTAAAATTACACCTGAGACAAAGTACCATTTTCTTGAATTTTGTGAGACACTTTTTAAAAGGACAGACACACTCAACAAGAGTAAAAAAGTGTCTAAAACTGTGGTCAAAAGTAAGGTTTCATAGACCATAAAACAGCCATAAAAACCACAAATCACTACCGAAATCATACCTGTAGTTCTATTAAATAGTTGTTTGGCAATAAGATAAACAATAAAACATGTTCCCAGTCCTAAAAACATCTGAACGAGTATTGCCTTAAGTGGATTATGTCCAGTGAAAGAATAGATTAAAGCCAGAAAGTAATAATACAGTGGATTAAAAGAATATGGGGTTTTAGGCAGGGTGCCATCTAATACCTGCATTGCCAGCGAATCATAAGAACCTGCATCTGTCCCTTCAAAATGTAGGAAATTAGGGTCATTACCTTTGATTTGAGATAAGAAAATTACCTTTGTAATTAATGCTGCAAAAAGAATACTAAAAAGAATAAATTTACCTTTCTGTTTTAATAAAAAAATTTTTACTTTATCCTTGATAGAGATAGCAGGACGAGTAACTTTCTTATGAATTTTCCTCTTTTTAGCCATTATAGTATAATAATACCTCTCTAATGATAAAATGTCAAGGAAAAGTTACCATGAATTAAACGAATTTTACGAATGAATCTAATTATTAGAATAATGTAACCATTGAGGTAATCTGGTGTCTGGGTGTATAGGTTACATAAACTACCAGACACTTAGACATCCTTTTATTCGTCCAATTCGTGAAATTCGTGGTATATTATACTATACGAGCAAGAGAAAAAAATTTACACCATAAATCCCTTTCAATTTGTCTGATTATACTGGACACTGCCATTAACTGAGCTATTTAGGAACGGTTTATTTTCATCGTTTTTCCTGTGATTTCTTCTGGAAATTAGAAATTGGAAATTAGAAATTAGGTCTTCACTTCTTTCCCCAATTTCTAATTTCATATCCATTTTTTAACCGCAAGCTTTCACGCTAAAGTGAACCGTTTCTAAAATCGCAATTTGTAACGGTGTTGAGTATATTACCTACCAACATTAAAGTTTTTTAATAAAAATGTCGATTAGAGTATCAAGGAAAGTAAGCTTTCTTACTACCTTATGAGAAGAGACGGTGTTGGTAATAAAATTTAGATGCCGAAAATCAACTTACTTCTCGTTAATAAAGTAGATAGTAGAAAGTAGAGAGTGGAAAGAAAATGTTTTTACTCCCTACTTTCTACTTACAAAAGGAGAGTAACAAATGGATAGGGAATTAATCAAATTCTGGCTTCAAGAATGGGAAATAGGAATTAAATATCTTGGCATATCATCCTACTATAAACTTCTTAGCATACTTTATCGTGTTCGACCTAATCACTCCTAATAATTACTTGTTTCATCTGTAGTAGCAACAAAGTAAGTTCCACTTTTTGGAGTGCAGTGGCTTATTCACGGTTGAGAGAAAAGTATGTTCAGTATACTCAGTGAACAGTGCTCAGTAATCAATGAACATACTGATCACTTTTAATCAAAGCAAAAGAAGTCTTTCAAACTCCATATTATTAGACGCTTTGCTTGATCTTCGATTCTGCGAAAAGAGGATTCTAACCAGCTTTAAGCTCCCACCAGATCACCGTAACGGTTACGACAAAAATCTTGACATTTAACGCTAAAAATGTTATATTTTATGTGGGAGACATTTACAATGGAACAGGCATGGGATGTAGATGGACATTTTAAACTTGAGGTTAGAGGTTATGATATCTTTTTAACCGTACATCCTCCTTTTGGTAAAGGTAAAAGAGTAGAAGTAGATGATGTCCTATCAGCAGTTAGTCAATGGAATGATGCGGTAGTAGATATTAACCTTGTAGCTCAGGTAGCAAACGATGCTAATGAGACTGAGGTGAGAGTCGGCGAGATTCAAACACAACCTAAAGTCAGTCGAGTATTGGCAGAAGTTACATACGATGAAATGAAGGCTTACTTGACTATTAATCAAGAGGTAGATATACGCGAGATAGATAGAGAATTAAGACGAAATGATGTATTTCATGGGATTAATCATGAATTGATTAGTTATATGTTAGAAAAGAAGGAATTTGGTAAACCAACATTAATTGCCCAGGCTACTCCTCCTATACCAGGTGAAGATGCAAAAATATCATTTATGTTTAATATAAATAAAGAAATTCATCTTAAAGAAAAAGAAGATGGAAAGGTAGATTTTAAAGAATTAGGGCTAATAAATGTTGTTAATGCAGGACAGGTATTAGCAGTAAAAAAACCTGCTACCTCTGGAATTGCAGGAATGACTGTTAAAGGTAATGAGATTTATGCTAAAGATGGTCGGGATATACCATTACCAGTTGGTAAAAACACTGAAATATCTGAAGATGGACTTAAACTTTTAGCCAAAATTGATGGACAGGTAGTTTTTCGTGATAATAAGGTAAATGTAGAATCTGTGTTTGAGGTAATGGGAGATGTGGATTATTCAGTAGGGAATATTGACTTCCCTGGCTCAGTAACTATTGCTGGCAGTATACTGGATGGATTTAGGGTTAAATCAGGAGGTAATATTGAAGTAGGTGGTTGTATTGAAAAGGCTTATGTCTATGCAGAGGGTAATATCATTGTAGGCGCTGGAATAATAGGAAGAGATGAAGGAGAGGTTAAGGCTAAAAAAAATGTCTATGCTAATTTTGTAGAACATGGAAACATAGAAGCAGGTGAAGATATTATTATTAATGAGTCTATAAGACATAGCAACATAAATGCTAAAAAAAGGGTTATTGTACAGGGAAGAATAGGTGTTATTTTAGGTGGTAAGATACGCGCCGGGGAAGAAATAAACGCAAAGGTAATTGGCTCTGTAACTGGAGCACCTACTATTGTAGAAACAGGTTCTTTACCTTTATTAAGAGATGAAATACAGAAATTAAAAGAAGAATTGGTAACGGACGAAGAAAAATTTAAAGGAGTAGAACAAGGAATAAAATATTTACTTGATTTAAAAGAAAAAATGGGAGATAAGTTCCCGGAAGATAAAGAAAAACTCCTTATCCAACATGTTCAGGCTAAAAATACATTAAAAGAAAAATTATACACTATGAGTATGGCTTTGCCTATATTAGAGGGAGAAATACATCAGGCAAAGGGAGGTAAAATTTGTGTATATAAAGTAGCTTATCCTGGTGTGAAAATATCAATTAGGTCAGTTAGTATGGAAGTAGAAAATGAGTATCGATTTGTTACATTTACCGCATTAGCTGGTGCGATTAAAATTGCACCGTATGAAGAACCCAGAGGAATACGAATTGTTAAAGAAGAATTCCCTAAAGGAAAACTTATATTTGAACCCAAAGGAATAGAAAAACCAAAGCCTCCTAAACCAGAAGAAGAATTGCCTGTTGCTAAAGAACCTGAAATGCCACAAGTAGCTAAACTTAAAATTAGACTTATTTCTGATTCTGCTAAAGGTGTTAGATTAGAAAAGTTAAAAGTAGGAGATAAAGTTTATGCTAAAATTGTGGATAAAAATGAATTAAGGAAGGTAAGAGATTTAGTTGCTCTTAAATCAGGTGGTGTAGTAGAATCAGCAATAGAGAAATTATCTACATTAGACTCTTTACGGTCTAAGATAATCGCAAGACTCGGGCCAGGGGTAATTGGCGAAACAATTGTTGCCAATAAATCAAAGATAAAGGTACCTAAAAGAAAACTACGGATATTTAAATAAATGGAGAAAAAATGACTGTTAAGTCTTTAGATGATAATGATAAAATAATATTAACAAGTGAAAAGGAAAAACTTGCTTTTCTTGAATTTAATGAAGATAAGACAAAGGCGTATATTACCATCTTTCCGCCGGTAGATGGTAAGGTAATTAATTCTGAAGAAATAATCTCGTCTTTGCACAATGAAGGTATTTTAGATATAGATACTGATATTATTCGACTTTCAATAAAAGGTAAACAATTTAATCGTAAGATACTTATTGCCAGTGGAATATTACCAACCAAAGGTGAAAATGCTTACTTTTTATACCAATTTGGAGCATCAGAAGAAGGTCCCACAATAGAAGTAATTCCAGGCCAGATTTTAGGCGTAAAAGTCCCTCCTGGAAATGGGGTGCCAGGGGTGACAGTTAGAGGAGAAACTATTACTCCTAAAATGGGAGAGGATATTGAAATTATAGCAGGCAAAAATACCGCCATCTCTCAAGATAGACTAAAAGTTTATGGTACAGATTTTGGAAATGTTACCTGGACTGGGAATAAGGTTGAAGTTGAAAGGGTACTTGAAATCTCTAAAGATGTAGATGAAAATGAAGGTAATATTGATTTCCCTGGTAGTGTAGTAATTGCTGGTGAAGTAAAAGATGGATTGAAAGTAAAAGCGACTGGTAATATCCATGTAGGTAAAAATGTAGGCAAGGCAATATTAGAAAGTACAACAGGTAATGTGTATGTTGAAGAGCAAGTTTTACCAGAAGCACAAATAAAAGCAGCTAAAAATATTATCGCCAAATCTGTTAGAAAAGCTACTTTAGAGGCTTTAGGAAATGTGATAGTAAACGATGAGTTGATTGATAGCAACCTAAGTGCAAAAAATGTACTCCTGAAAGAAAATAAAGGACTTATTTGTGGCGGAAAGATTATTGCACATTCCTTGATAGAGGCTAAGGTAATTGGCAATAAAGATAAAACCACTACTACACTAATTGTAGATGCAGATGGTAAGGTTTCTGCTTCTTCTTCTATCTACCCACAAACCAAGATTACTATTGGAAATATAACCATAGGGATAAAAAGGGAAGTGAAAGAAGTTTTATACCACAAAATCGGTGATTCTATTATTCAATCTAACTATCAACCTATCCACATAAAAGAGGAAGAGATTCAAGTATCAACTGAATCTCAAGTTTTCTCATCTGACATACCTCAATCAGTAATTGTCAAAGCCAATTCTTTGTCAGAGGCTAAAGAGATTGGTGGAGAGCTCTTAGAGCTATCTCCTGCAGAAGTTGATTGTCAGATGGGCATAGATGAAGAAAATCTTTCTTTAATAAGGGTCTTTCGATTGGGAGTTAAAGGACCATGGGAGGAAGGATGGAAGAAAAAGATAAAAGAAGAAATTTTACGGGAAAAGGTGGATAATATAGATGGGATGTTTGAATTCTTTAATACAGATAGAGGTCTATATCTGTCTGTATTTCCTTCTAAAGGTACAGGTAAAGAAATAACACTACAAGATGTTTTAAACTATGTAGAAGAAAGAGGATTTAATGATATTAATAAAACCTTGATTAGAAAAGCAGTTGAAAACCCATCTCCTAAACCAATATTAGTAGGAGCAAGACAAAAATTATTAGAATTAGATGGCAAGGTTGAAGTAGAGGTGTCACCAGATGCTTCAAAAGCATTTATTACTGTTATTCCTCCTAAACCTGGTGGACTTCCTGCAAGTTTTGAAGATGCAATGTATGCATTGCGAAAAAATGATGTTGTAGTAGGTATTAATGAAAGGACTGTAGCAAAAGCAGTATTTGCTCAAAGTAATAAACCTGTTTTAGTAGCTGAGGCTATTCCACCTACTCCAGGGGAACCTGCAAAATTAGAATATAAATTTAGAACAGACAGGTCGAAAGTAGAATTGGTAGAGGATGAGTATGGTCGAGTAGATTTCAAGAGGTTAAATCTTATCGAGAATGTACGCGCTGAACAGGTACTGGTAGTAAAAAAACCCCCAGGGAAAGGAATACCTGGTAAATTAGTTAATGGGATAGAAATCTCTGCACTTCCAGGACAGGATGTGAAAATGCCTGTTGGGAGAAACACAGAAGTCTCAATAGGTGGGACAGAATTAATTGCTACTATGAACGGTCAAGTGCTTTTAGTTGGAGATAAGGTGAATGTGGAAGATACTATTGAGATTAAAGGAGATGTAGGTTTACAGACAGGAAATATATACTTCTTAGGCACGGTGCTCATTAAAGGAGGTGTAGAAGATGGCTTTGAGGTAGAGGCAACTGGTGATATACAAATCAAACATTCTGTTGGTAAATGCTTTATCTCTGCAGGAGGAAGTATTGCTATTGGTGAAGGGGTAAAAGGTAAAGGAACAGCAAGATTATTTGCCGGCGGTCATATATTTGCTAAATATATTGAAAATGCAAAAGTAGAGGCTAAAGGAACAGTACAGGTTACTCAGGAAATTATGCATAGCCAGGTTGATGCAGGTAAATCTATTTTGTTGGAAGGTAAACAACGAGGTTCTATAATCGGTGGAAGGATAAGGGTTGGAGACGAAATTCGTGCCCGTGAAATTGGTGCCCCGGCAGGTACTTATACAAGAATAGAGGTAGGAGGTACTCCAAGAGTACGAGAACAATTAGCTAATTTGAATAGACTATATTACAAGGATGTTAATAGATTAGAAATGGTAAAAAAAGAAATTACCACTCTTCAAAATAAGAAAATGAAGGAAAAGGAAAATTTTCCAATTGAAAAGGAGGCTAAATTGCAAAGACTTATCCGCGAACACAATAAATTAACTGTAAAATTACAACGATATACCGACCAGAAGGAATTTTTAGAGCTTAGAATAGAAGAATCTCTTGGTGGAACTGTACATGTATCCCATACCTTGTTTCAAGGTGTAAGTGTAGGAATAAGAAATGCTAATTTACAAATTAAGGATAATTATAGTTCGGTAAGTCTCGGTCCTAAAGGAGATGAAGTGGGAATATTTCCTTATGGAATGGTAAAATAAGGAATAGGGGGACGGCTCATTTTCAGACAATTCCCTATGATTAGATTACACCTGCATCGCAAGGTTGGTAATCAGTAATCGGTATCCTACCCTACTTGATTACCCGATAACCTATAATCGAATCACCAAAATTAGAATCGTTAAGATAGCCGCAAGCTTTCAAACAAAAGTGAACCGTCCCGGAATAGGTAGTGCTTTGTCACATTAATTATTAAATCTAACCACAGAGAACACAGAATTTAAGAAAATAAGAAGATGAGAAGATAAGAGGATGAGATTTTTAAATCTTGATTTCTCAATTTCTTATCTTCTCAACTTCTTAACCTCTTCCTCCTCCGTGACCTCTGTGGTTTAATTCCTTTAATAATTTCTGTGACAGAGCAGTAGTAGGTGGTAGAAAAATATACTCAACACCGTTACAAATTGCGATTTTAGAAACGGTTCACTTTAGCGTGAAAGCTTGCGGTTAAAGTAACCGTTCAGAGTGTAATGAAGGGAAAAGGGGAAATAGTGGAATTCGCAGAATGTTGCGAAGCAAAAAAATGGGAAATTTATTTTTATGTAGAGTGATTTGATAGTTGTTCTGCTCGTTCCCACATTATAGTCTTTGCAAAAGTAAGTTCCTCTTTTTGGAGTGCGGTAGCTTGCTACCGCTTTGAGCAAAGCGCAAGCAACCTCTTGCCGTCCAAAGCGAAAGCAAGCTTTCGCACTCCACATTTTGAGAGAAAAGTATGTTCAGTATACTCAGTGAGCACTGAACATACTGATCACTGATTAAAAAATGGATATGAAATTAGAAATTGGGGAAAGAAGTGAAGACCTAATTTCTAATTTCCAAAAGAAATCACAGAGAAAACGATGAAAATAAACCGTCCCTAAATAGCTCAGTTAATGGCAGTGTCCAGTATAATATAACTGGTAGGTTATTACATGAGTTTTTGAGCGGTAATTATCCATCTTGAATCTATATTAGATAAATCCATACCCATTAATCTTTCTCTACATTCTAAATCACTGATTTCAAATTTTACAAGTAATTCTTTTATCTCTTTTAGACTAAAGAAATGCTGAGGCAAGTTTCCTTCTACATCACCTGGTAGGAGAAAGGTTTTTTCTTCTATTTCCTTTCCTTTCCCACATTGTGTATCTCTATCTGAGCGTAGTCCTAAAAAGAGTATTCCTTTTGATTTCAGGACTCTTTCAATCTCCTGTATCCCTTTTTTAGTCTCTTTAATCAATATATGGTCTAAAATCCCTAAACAGACAACCACATCAAAATATTCATCTGGATATGGTATTTCAGTAACACTTGCTTTTTTTAGTTCAGCTTGTAAATTTTCTTGGTTTAACCAATTTTGTAAAATTTGGAGTGCCTTTTGGGAAATATCTATTCCATAGGAATTAAAGCCTTTTTTAGCTAAATAGACGAGATGTCTTCCATTACCACAGCCTACATCTAAAATCCTTTCTACTTTCCTTTTTTTCCTTTCAATCTCTTTAGCTACAAATTGAACAAGACATTCTCCTGGCACCCACATCAAGTAAGTCCCTTCTGCATAGAATTTATCCCACTCATCTTCAAATTTATAGAACTCCACTGGAATCATTCAAGGTGGGTAATAGTTCAGGCTATATATTGATGTAAGAAGGAAAATAAGTGAATAAGGAAGTAGCAAATACTTGTCAACATGTTTTGCGTGTTAACTTAAATTCTCTTTTTCTTACACCACCCACTTAACCTCCAATACGTTTAATTATCTGTGTCGCCATGCGGTTTCCAACAATTCCTGGTCTACATTTAAATTTAGGTACCTCATCAGCATACATAATTAGTTCATCTTCAACTTTACTCTTTAATCTAACCACATCACCTTCTTTCAATTCTAACAAATCTCGCATAGTTACATCTGTCCTGCCTAATTCTAATATTAAAGGAATGGTTACATCTTCCATAGCCTTTTGCATTTTAGCTACATCTTCTGAAGAAACAACATATGATTGATCAGCTGGTAATGCACCTTTTCCCTCCCCTGCAAATTTTGACATTATTGGCTCTATAGTCAGTAGAGGTAGACAAAGTGTCATATTTCCCATTGTTTCACCTACCTTTATTTCTATGGTTCCAACAATTACTCTTTCTTGAGGAGAGGCAATTTGAGCAAACTGTGGGTTAGACTCAATTCTTTTTAACTCAGGATTTATTTCTATCACATTTGATAAGGCATTTTTTAAGTCTTTTGCAAAATCTCCTACAATTCCTTCTATAACTTCAAGTTCAATATCTGTCAGTCCACGGGTAAGAGATACAATCTCTCCTTTACCACCTAATAATCTATCTATAAAATTAAATATAACATTAGGAGTTATTTCAATTAACGCCATCCCTTTTAATGGACTCATATCTATTAATCCTATTAAAGTAGGAACCTGAATGGTTTTGACAAAATTAGCATATGGTGATTGGGTTACAGATAAAACCTGTGTTTGTACGGTAGAGCCTAATTTAGTTGATAAGGAAGAGGCTATTTTTTGAGAGAAGGCATCAAATATTACTTCCATGGAAGCAACTTTATCCTGGCTAACATCTTTAGTCTTTCTAAAATCAAATTCTACAATATTTTTTGTAAGTTCTTCCTCTTTTGAATCCTTAAGCATCTCTTACTCCTATTCATTGACAATTATCAATTAACCATTCACAATTAATTTGGGACGGTTCACTTTTGTTTGAAATCTTGCGGTTAGAAAATAGAGTTGAAATTGGGGAGAAAAGTGAAAGTCCAATTCCCAATTTCACCATGGATATCCGAAAGAAATCATAGGAAAACGATAAAATGAACCGTCCCAATTTTACTGGACAATTATCTGGAAATGAATATCCGCAATCTTCCCTTCCCGTAATATATCATTAATAGCCTTTTTAATTTCTTCTTTTAATGCCTTTTTCCCCTCTCTCGAACCCACCTCTATTGTTTTACCTATTAAGATAGTATTAATAATATCTTGAATTTGAGACTCTCGCTCTCCTAATTCTGCGGCTAAGAAGTCATATTTATCCGCATCATACAATAATGTTACATCCGTTAATTTAACATAATGAGCCTCTTCAGGATCAGCTAATCTGGCAATGTATTTTCCAATATTATAAATATGGAGAGGTTTTGGAGGGAGTTCTTCTTCATGAGCTACCTCTGGTTCAAACTCTAATTCTGGAGGTTTTGCTTGGTTCTTAGCTACTATCCAAGCAACAACAACTACAATTAAGATTAAGACAATAGCCCCAATGGCTATCATCAATATCTTGATTAGACCTCCTTTAGGCTTACCAGCTTCCGCACCTTCTTCTGCCTCCTCTGCACCTGCAGCTTCTTCTGCCCTTTCTTCTTCTGCCATTTATTTCCTCACCCCCCCATTTATTAAAATTCCAAATCCTAAAAACGGGTAACACTTTAGTCCTCTGAGAGAATTGTATGTGTTTAGCGTCTTAAATCTTTTACTTTCTCTTCTTTTCATCAGAATCTTTCCTTTAGTTTCCTCTCCCTTGATGCTTATCATTACCCACAAGTCCAAATACAGTTCATTGACCATTATCAATTAACCATTCACAATTAACAATTAATATTTGATGTGGGGCAGACATTGAAGGTGAAGGTCTGACCCCTTAATCCTCATTCCCAAACATGCCTATTTTCTTCCGATATTCTATAATTCTTGAAATTATTGTATTAATATCCTCTCTCACAATATATTTAGTACCAGAGATAAGAGATATAACAGTATCTGGGGTAGATTCTATATTCTCAATTTGATGAGGATTAATAAAAAACTCTCTTCCATTAAGTCGTGTTATTTTAATCATTTAACACCATTAAAAAGGCACAGGACCAAGGTATAGAAGATACTTACCTACATTGCCCTATGCCCTTTAAGTATAGTCGGTATAGGAGTAATCAGCAAGTAGTAATAGAGTAAAAATCTCATTACTACTCACAGGACATACTGCTAAATTATATTCTCTTCATAGCAATAATATCAATAAACATCTGGTCTGCGGTAGTTACTGTTCTTGAGTTAGCTTGGAATGCACGTTGAGCTACAATCATATCCGCAAATTCCTGTACTAAGTCAACATTAGACTTCTCTAACTGTCCTGGACTTATAGTTCCTCTTCCATCTAATCCTGGTTTACCTATGGAAGGAGAGCCTGAATTAACTGTTTCAGCAAAGGTAGTGGCATCAAGTTTTGATAATCCACTTGGATTATCAAAACTTGCGATAGCTATTTGTCCTATATCTTGAGTCTGCCCATTATCATAAGTAGCAATAACTACCCCTTCAGAATTTATCTTTGTTTCCCCTTCAATAAGTTTTCCAATCGCATATCCATCTTGAGAAGCTACTTTTACCGTAGATGGATTAGAAGATAACTGGACAATTTGATTAAAGTTAGGTAAAATCTTACTTGGATTTGCTCCTTTTTCTGGAGGTGGTGCACCTTCTGTCTCAGGTGGAGTAGCTGTTCTTGGTGGATCAAAGTATATTCCTTTATATCTTGACCCTGGAGCTAATGGGTCAGATGGTGATTCGAAGATTTGTGAATTATCTTTATCCAGCAATCCATTACCTTTAAAAGCTAATATTCCATATCCTGCTATTTTCTCCCTCTCTACTGGGTTCATTATATACCACAACCATTTATTGTAACTTAGTCTCTCAAAATTGAAATTCGTTTTATACGGATTTCCAAAGGCATCATAAATATCCTCTGGAGTAGTATGTTGATATTGAGAAGGAAGTTTTAACTCTGTTGTTATCGCTATTCCAGAATCTGCTAATTGTGGAATAGCATTACTGGGATAACTTGTTTCAGTAGTATTTGGGGTAAAGGTAATCCCCTCCGGTCCTTCATTCCCATTCGGAATAAACACATCCACTGCCTGTGGGAAGATTTTACGATAATCTACCGTTACCTTACCAGAACCTAAAGTACCCGGATTTTCTACTATCTTATTTGTGAGTGGGTCATTATCATGATCATAGTATCTTGACCCTGCATTAGGTTGTAAAAGAATACAGTCTACACCATTTGTCCCACCATTATCTTTAAATACCCAATCTGTCTTAGGGATAATTCTACCATCTACCTTAACTACTAAAGTTGACTCGTCTACATCTGGATTATCAAGGTCAAAAGAATTAAATCGGGTATAAGAGACTAAGAAGCTAGTTGCAACAGTTAGGTTTAATATTTGTATTTGATCCCTTCCTCCAGGTCCAGCACCATTCAGAAATACCCATGAATCTTTACCTACTATTCCCTCAGAACCAGCGGTAATACATTTTATAACAATAGTTGATTCATCTACATCAGCATTATTCAAAGTAATAAGAGTAGTTCCTACACTATACATTCCTTCATCACTTACTTGAGTTCCACGATTTCCTTTACCTGCCTCACCTACTTCTTCACCTCTAATCCTATTAGGCATTATATTTACTCTGAATAAATCCTTTCCTGTACCAAACAATCCTGTAGTCTCCTTCCAGCCATCTTTAGGAGTCGGAACTTCTATATCTAAATCCATAACACTATTGTTATTCCCACCTACTTTTTTACCTGTAGCAATATTAATAGCCGAGAAGAAAGGATGTAATCCTGTCTCCTGTACCGTTATTGAATCTCCCTCTTCACGACTTCTAATGCTAAAAGTATCTGTATCTGCATGATATGTTAGTACAACCCTTGCTTCACTGGCATTGACTTCATCAATTAAATCATTTATAGTTGGATAATTAGCGGTATTGATTGACCTTGAGATATACATCCCACTTTTAGAAGTAATCTTAATAGTTCCATCTACAGTACCACCTTCAAATTGGTCCCAACCGGCAGATAAATTTAATGTCCGGTCTCCACTTAATACCTTCGCACTACTGTAAATAACAGGGGAAGCCTCTGTGTCGATAAAATTATCAATTACTTTCCCCTCTTTATTTATTTGTAAAATCCCTCTTGCATCTACTGTTTTGTTATAGTAATAATCTGCTACTACTGTATCATTTGTATTAATAGGTGAATGAGGCACAGTAATCCAGGCCAGCCCCGGATTTAAAAGATTAGCTGCTGTCCAGAAACCATTTACATTACTCTGCCGAATCCTTACCTCGCAATCTGACCGATTAGTATTTATAAGATAGAATCTATCCTGTTCCGGGTCATATCGCAAAATAAGAGGCATTGGCTGATTATTAATATAAAATGGAAGAAAGAGGGAGCAAGCGTCATTAAATGTATCAATAAACGATTGAACTATTCCTTGTGGTCCACCAATTTCTGTAAGGGGATCCGAGGTCCATGCAGCCCATGAACCTGGTCTTACTTCCCATATAACAGATACAACACTTGAAAGAGCAGGAGGACGATTGTTAAATCCTGCTTTGATAAAAGACTGTGTCAAATCTAAATTGTTTTTCACAACCTCCTCACGACTACAAGGATTCTCACCTGATGATACACTAACCCAACTTTTACCTGGTGACATATCATTAATATGAAATCCTTCTCCTTTTAGCTTGGCAAGACTTAGAAATCCGCATGCATTTGATTGTACCATTGAAACAGCTTGAGTATTAGTCATAAAGAATTTATCCTCTTTAGCATCATAAGATAAGCTAACAATACCACTTGTGCCGGTTTTTACAAGAGACATAAATTCTTCAACTGAATTAAATGTGCTTAACTGAGGGGATGACCATTCTCCACCCCTCCATCTGAAAGTAATCTGACTAATAAGCATCGAATCCATCCAACTGCCTGGTCCTGCATTCCAATTAAATCCTGCCTCATCAAAAGGTTTTGTTACATCCAGTGTATCCTTTACCACCTCTTCACTACTAACTGCAGAGTAGAATGTAACCTCATCATTTCCTCCTACACCTTGATTATTACGGAATTTATACATCGTTCCAGATTGTACTTCACCATTTACCTTTACCTGTAATCTTGTCGGATCAACTGTTGAATTATGCATATTATAGCCATTTCTCTTATAATCAACCTTGATTGTCGCTCCTGCTGGAGGTGCACAAGGAAAGACTATCCGGTCAACACCATTTGAAGATGGTCCAAATCTTGCATCACCACCATCGTCATCAAAGTAATAAATGGCACTTGTGTCCCGGTTAGAAAGAATCATAGATATCTTTCCCGCGGTAACAATCATAGCTGAACCATTTGCTTTAGTAATATATACCTCAAGAGTAGAAGGGTCTACATCTGGATCACCTAAATCAAATACTGTAATTACACTCTCCCCATTCCCCATACCTATCTCCTTACCAATAACATAACCCGGGTCTATAGAATTTGGTCCTCGAAGAGGGTCTCCTCGTTCAAAGTAATAAGCATTAGTAGTTATAAACTCAGTAGTAGTTGGATCAACAGCTTTCCAGCGGTAATAATTGCGATCTGGATGACTCGGGTCAAGAATATGCTCAAATTGAATCTCCATATTATTACTGGTGTTGTAGATATAAGGAGTTTCTGTAGTTCCTGCAGTAATAAACGCCTGTGTAAAAAACCCATGTCCTTGTGTATCAGCTACTTCAGCTAATGACACCTGCACTCCTGATTCATCCGGAGTAATAATAAATTTATCACTCTCGTATTTAATAGTTACACCTGCTTGAGCGGAGATATTGATAGCATTCATTAAGGCGTAAGGAGTTTCATATCCCCCTTCTCCTCCCACCTTAAATGTTACTCCATTGATAATAATTGTTCCATCAGGAGTTTCATTAAATCCTGCATTACTCCATGTGTTATCAATTTTTATTCCTCTTCGATCTTTGGAAACAGGAACTACACTCTCCACACTTTTAGTAAAGGATAGCTCTTTAAAACTTATAGGCAGTGTTTGCTGAGATTGTAAATCTCCTTTAAAATTAAGAGATTCAGTTGCTTTACCAGGCATTATATCACCTTTTACTATCTTTACCCCTGTTAATGCATCGGTAACATCAATTATTGTTCTATTTGCCGCATCTTTAATGAGTTGATTTGTTACTGGGTCTCTTTGTGCATTCCAACCTAACACCTTAAATCCATTCCCTGGATTTACCAAATTCCCCCAGCTATCAAAGTCAAAACTTCCTGCTCTGGTGTATCTATAGTTAGGACTAATCCCATCACTAAGCAGGAAAAAGCTTTTCTCTCCATTTATAGCTAAATCAGTGTTTCTTTCGGTAGGCTGTAGTTTACCTTGTGTAAAGAGGGTTTGTACGGTAGCTAATTGAGTGCCTAATCCAATTTGCATGGGAATAATACCACCCACATTCCCGCGTGGAGCTACTGCACTCTTGAAGTTTTGGTTCAGAATGTCTTCAAACGACACCCGTGAACGCTTAAATCCGGTGGAATTAATATTAGTTAAATTCTCACCGATTACATCTAGCCACAACAAGTGAGCTTTTAAGCCGCTTACTCCTGAAAAGAATGATCCAATCATTTAAATTCTTCCTCCCATTTTTTTATTTTTTATAAAATGTGTCTATATAGAAAAATATTTCTATATAGTATATAAAATTAATCTTCATTCGTCAAGTAAAATTTTACACTCAAATGAAAAAAAATGATATTCTGATTTTATCTCATTGCAATTATTAGACTTACGCTATCAAGTCAATTTTTGAAATAAACCAGAATAATTTATTTCCATTGGGGTCTATATTTTGCCATCTTTTATATTTATCACCTCCTTCTTCTACATTATTTTCATTCTCTTCATGATATGAAAGGATTTTTACATTATCAGCATACATTTGATGTTTTCTCTCTAAATTTTTCTCTGGTTCATTCCCTACATATACTTCAATACTTTCTAAATCAAGTCCTTTTTCTAAAAGAGCCTCTTTTAATGAATCAAGCTCTGATTCAATTAATTCCTTTAATCCAAAATTTTCTACTATAAACTTAGCCGTTATCTTCTCATTTTGTTGGATTACCCTCAATTCTAATTTACCTAAATATTCAGGCTTAAGTCTAACATGAATCTCTGAACTGTCTTTCTTAAGATGGAGATATGCTTCCTCTATCAACTCATAAAGTACCTCCTTAGGTATTGATTCTTTAGGTAAAGAAGGTTTAATTTCTACATTAGGAGATTGAGGTTCTATGTTACGATTCAAGTTTATATAATTATCTCCATTTGGTAGAGGTTTTTTTAAAATATCTTTTTCCAATGTAGGAATTAGTTCATTTTTCTGCTTTATTTCTTTAGTTAACATATTATCAGATAATGTCTTTGATTCTAAGTTCTTACTAAAGATTATTCTTTTTGCTATTGACTGATGTACTTGTTGGTGTGAACTAACAGATAATTTTTGTTCATCTGTTAGTGTCTTATCTCCTGTAGCTAATTCTCTTTTACTGTTACTACTATTACTTCCTTCTTTTTCTTTCTCGAAGTTCATACTTTCTTGAAATAGAGTTGCAAGTACTCTTTGAAGTAATTCTCCTTCTTTTTCTTGATGCATGGGCATAAAAGCATTCTCTTGTTGTTTAAAAACAGGCAATTTAGACATTTCCTCCTCTTTTATCTTCTGCATAAACGATAACAAGGATATATCATCTTCGTTCTCTTTAAGTGTAGCTAATACTTCTGCCCGTGGTTTAATTGGTTGGTTTGACCTCACCTCTTGTAATCTTTCTTTATTTGCATCTACAATTGCAGGAATTTCAACCTTAGACTCATGGTGAAGTCCTCTCTCTCTTGCCAGCTCATAAACTAACGGTTTTTCTACATTCTTCTTTGTCTGTGCTATCTGCTCTTTTATCTCTTTGACTTCTGCTAATCCTTCCTTAACTCGGGACTCGAGACTCGGGACTCGGGACTCGGGACTCGGGACTCGGGACTCGGGAATGCTGGTATCCGCAGGCT
>JBFMDD010000178.1:0-2839 GCA_040754115.1 bacterium | reverse complement strand
AAATTCGAAATTAGAAATTAGGGAGAGAAGTAAAAGCCCAATTTCTAATTTCCAATTTCAATTTTCTGTAGACGCTTACAAATAAATATCCGAAAGAAATCATAGGAAAAACGATAAAATGAACCGTCTCAAATAATCTAATTATGAATAAAATAGATATAACCTATTTACTTACCCATGTATCCAAACCCACTCGATACTTAGGAAATGAGATTAATAGCATTCATAAGGATTTGTCACATGTCTCACTAAAAATAGCATTAGCCTTTCCAGATGTTTATGAAGTGGGCATGTCTCATTTAGGGTTGAGAATTCTTTATCAAATACTTAACGATTTGAAAGATGTATCTGCAGAAAGGGTTTATGCGCCGTGGTTTGATGCTGAGGAGGTAATGCGAAAGCACGCTATTCCTCTTTTTAGCCTCGAATCTCGAGTATCCATTAAAGAATTTGATATAGTTGGATTTAGTCTTCAATATGAATTGAGTTATACTAATATTTTAAATATGCTTGACTTAGCTCAAATCCCTCTTCTTTCTTCTTCCCGCGATAACCAATTTCCATTAGTTATTGCAGGAGGCCCTTTATCTTTTAATCCCGAACCATTAGCTGATTTTATTGATTTATTCTGTATAGGTGATGGAGAGGAACTCATCATTGAATTAATCGAGGCTTATAAACAAAACAGGTATAAATCAAAATCAGATATTTTAGTAAGTTTGAGTCAAATAAAGGGAGTATATGTGCCTTCACTTTATCATGTAGATTATCATAACGATGGCAGGATAAAAGAATTTCGCTCTACGATACCCCAGGCGCCTGAAAAAATCCAAAAACGCATTATCAATGATTTTGATAATGCTCCATTTCCAACCAGCCAGATTATTCCCTTTATGAACATTGTCCATGATAGAGCATCATTGGAGATTCAACGAGGCTGTACTCAAGGATGTCGGTTTTGTCATGCTGGAATGGTCTATCGTCCAACTCGTGAAAAATCATTATCCTGCCTTTTAAAACAAGCCAATGAAATTATATCCAAAACAGGCTATGAGGAACTATCATTAGGCTCTTTGAGTACAACGGATTATTCTTATATTTTAAATTTACTCTCCTGCCTACAAGCTCAATTTGGAGATTGTGTAAGTTTATCCTTACCTTCTCTACGGGCTAATTCACTTCTCCCAGAGATTTCATCCATCCTTGCTAAAACCAAACCTACAGGCATTACACTTGTCCCGGAGGTAGGTACTGAGAAGATGCAAAAGGTGATTAACAAAAAGGTGGCAATTAATGAATTGGCTGACTCGATTGCAAATGTATTTCATTCAGGCTGGAATTCAGTTAAACTTTACTTCATGATTGGACTCCCACTCGAAAATTATGATGACCTGGATGGAATTATTGACATTATTTATAAACTAAGGAAACTATGCAAGGGTAGACATAATCTAAAGATAAGTCTATCTTCTTTTGTGCCAAAAACTCATACCCCATTCCAATGGACAGCTCAATTACCAAAAGAGGAGCTAATTGCAAGACAATATTACATTCTTGATAAATTACCTAAAAAAGGGATAGAAATTAGCTGGCATGATACAAATTTAAGTTTCTTAGAGGCAGTTTTTGCAAAGGGCGATAGGAGATTAGCCAAGGTGTTATTAAAGGCATTTGAGTTGGGGTGTAAATTTGATGGCTGGAATGAATATTTTGATTTTGATAAATGGAAACAGGCTTTTGAGATAACTAAAATCGACCCTACTTTTTATGCCAATAAACCTAAAGAATTAGAGGAAATACTTCCTTGGGACCATATTGATTCAGGTATAACTAAAGACTTTCTATGGCAAGAGTATCAAAAAGCACTTAATTTGCAACAGACACATGATTGCAAACAGACCAAAAAGTGCAATCAATGTGGATTGGAAAAAGAATGCTCTGCCCAGACACCAGTTACCCAATTACCCAGTTACCAATTACCAATTACCAGTTACCAATTACCAATTACCAAAATAAGAGTAAGGATTAAGTTTACTAAAGAAGGGGATATAAAATACATCTCCCATTTAGATATACTGCGGTTATTGATGCGGGCTATTCGCAGGGCAAATATACCTATTGCCATGTCACAAGGTTATACTCCTCACCCAAAACTCTCTTTTTCTCATCCATTAGCAGTAGGGATAAGTAGTCAGGCAGAATATGCGGATTTGGATTTATATCGACCTGTTAAATTAGAGGAATTAATCTCGAGATTCAATCAGGTATTGCCTCAAGGGATTAAAATTCTACAAGCTGATTTTGTTGCTACTAAACCTAAATCTTTAACCTCACTTATTAATCGACTACTTTATAAAATAGAGCTAAAAGGTGAAGAAGTACTCAATATTGATGATTTGTTGGCTAAAGAGGAAATATGGATTGTTAGAGAAGTCAAAGGAAGAATGGAAAAGGTAAATATCCGCAACTTTATTGACCAGATTACCTTAAATAAACAAGAGTTATTAGTCTGTTTTAAAGTAGATAATGGTAGGACAGTAAAGATACCAGAATTCCTAAATGCAATCTCGATTGATGAAGAAAAAGTAGTAAATATTATGCGAGTTGGACAGTTTTATGAGGATAATTATGGGAATAGACTTTCGCCTTTTGAGGTGTGTATGTAAAAACATAGCTTTGCGAATTAATTAATGGAAAGGAACCACAGATTTCACTGATTTTTTAGTTGACTTATCTGTGGAATCATATAATAAAGGAAGGCGAACAAAATATTAGATTCCACAGATAAAGAAATCTGGGTCATCTGTGAAATTTGATTAAAAAATACCACGAATGGCAC
>JBFMDD010000177.1:0-13312 GCA_040754115.1 bacterium | reverse complement strand
CTAAGACCCACAATATTTGAGACAGATATTCTCAAATTAAATGAACTCATTTTCCGCTTAAATGTAAAACTAATAACATGGCATAACCCATTGATAAGCGGGGTAATTTAAAATATCCAGGAATAAATTTGCGGGGTAAAAACAGGTTCAAATAATTTGAGAATAACCCCCCCTTTTTAAGCTCAAATAATGTGGGACTTAGCAATTAGTCTTGCCAAAAGGAAAAACAAATATGGTGTTTATTCCACTGAGATGTTTGAGTTCAATAAAGAAGGTGATCTTCTTTGTCCAGCAGGAAAGCGAATGAAGAGGTTGGGTAAGAAACCTCGTAAAGATAGGAAGACAAGGTTTGAAGGGATAGCTTGTGCTGAATGTGAATTGAGAGGATTTTGTACTACTGTAACTTACCGAACAGTAGAGATTATTGAAGAATGAGCATAAGAGGAGACAAGAAGCAAGGGAATTAAGTCAAACACCTGAGCATAAGAAAGCGATAAAGATGCGATTAAGGATTGAAGCAGGTATAGGTCATCTAAAAGATTATCATCTGTTGCGTAGAGCACTTTATCGAAATAAAGAGATGATAAGGATTCAACAATTGATGTCAGTAAGTTCAGCAAATATTGAAAAGCTTGTTCGGGCAAAGAGTCATATGGAATTATAAGGTTTATTATTTGTGGTAAAGGTTATCATTTTTCTCAATATAGGTGTGTTTTAAATGCTATAATTTTACCTCAGAGAGGAGAAAGATTTAAGATTTTAAAGATATTATTCATAAAACCCAGTTTTTAAGTTGTCGGACTTCTTATGTTAAAAATTAAAGTCAAAACCGATAAGAAAAAAGGTAGATTTTATGTCAACAGCCTGTTGAATTGTGAATTACTCCTCGTTAATTCACAATTCAAGATGTGACCCTCGTCCGCTGACCCTCGTCCGCTGACCTAATCCATTGTTGGGTGCGAGGACTTTTTCAACACCCTCTAAAAATGTAATTGACAAATGACTATTTTATATGATAAGATAAATGGTAATTGATTAAAATGGCTATTGATTACCAATTACGAGGAGGTAAGAAGGAATGAAGATATTAATTACAGGTGGAGCAGGATTTATTGGTTCATGCATTGTTGATAGATTAATCAACCAGGGAGATGAGGTGATTATAGTTGACAATTTATCCACTGGCAAAGAGAAAAATATTAACCAATCTGCTAAATTCTATAAATTAGATATTCAAGACCCTAAAATTGAAGACATATTTAAACATGACCAGATAGATGTTGTAAACCACCACGCAGCACAGATAGATGTGCGTAAGTCAGTCAGTGATCCTATCTTTGATACCAATATAAATATACTTGGTAGTATAAATCTTCTGCAATTATGTGTAAAATATAATGTTAAGAAATTTATATTTGCCTCGTCTGGTGGTACTGTATATGGAGAGCAAAGATTCTATCCTGCAACAGAAGAGCATCCAACACAACCAATATGTCCTTATGGAATAAATAAGTTAGCTATCGAGCATTATCTCTATTATTATTACACTATTTATAATCTTAAATACATAGTATTAAGGTATGCAAACATTTATGGTCCAAGACAGGACCCGTGGGGTGAGGCAGGTGTGGTGGCGATTTTCATAAATAAAATGTTAACAAAAGAACAACCTATAATCAATGGGGATGGTGAACAAACAAGAGATTATACTTATATCGATGATGTAGTAGATGCAAATATTTTAGCAATGAACTCAACTACAACAGGGATATTTAATGTAGGGACTGGAGTTGAAACATCTGTTAATAAGTTATTTTCTATGATGCTTGATACGATGAAGACTACTGTTAAAGAGGTTCATGGCCCTGCAAAAGAAGGTGAAATAAACCGCAGTTGTCTTGATTATACAAAGGCAAAAGAAATACTTGGGTGGCAACCAAAGATTCAATTTGAAGATGGAATTAAAAAAACAGTGGAATATTTTAAGTCATTGAGTTAAAAGAATCTTTGGGACGGTTCATTTTCATCGCTTTTCCTGTGATTTCTTGCAGAAATTGGAAATTGGAAATTAGAAATTGGGGTTTTATTTCTCTCCCTAATTTCTAACCGCAAGCTTTCACACTAAAGTGAACCGTCTCGAATCTTTGTATTTTAATTCCATTATCCTTTCGGCTATGTAAAAGTCTAATGGTGTATCAATATCTATTGAATAGATAGGTTCCATAACGATTGCTCGAATATCCTGCTCTTGCCAATCCTTGCCACTTAATATTACCTCTCTTTTGCTTACCACTACTGCACCATTTAATTTATAGATAGGAGATAAATCCTGTCTTCTTAACACGCTTTTATTAGTCTCAACAAATGGATAGACTTTATCTCCCTCTAATTTACGCATCCATGCTGGATGAATTTCTAACTCAGAGAGGGTGATAACCGAATCTGCATCTGTATCTAAAATCTTCTTTATCGCCTCATCTATATGTCTTACCTCTCGTAAAGGAGAGGTAGGTTGCAATAAGACAACAAAATCCGGGATATACCCCTCAGCCTCAAGATACTTCAAAGCATGTTGAATAACTGGTAAAGTAGGGGAAGTATCTGTAGCAAATTCTTCCGGTCTCATAAATGGTATTTCCGCACCATACTCTTTAGATATCTTAGCTATCTGGGTATTATCTGTTGATACAATTACCCTCTCTAAGTATTTTGATTTTAATGCCTCTTCAATGGTATAGGCAATTAAAGGTTTGCCAAGAAGTGGTTTTATATTCTTTAAATGGATACTTTTAGAGCCCCCTCTTGCGGGAATAATTCCTAAGAATTTCGCCTCCATAATAAATAATCCCTCAAATTTGTTATTTTTGATGTATTTTAACATGGATATTTTTACAAGTCAAGAGAAATTCATTTTTCCTCTTGACTTTTTAAAGAAGTATGGTATACTTAAATGGTAACTGGTTATTGGTAATTAGTAATTGGTGATTGCTAACTGGTGATGGGTTACTATTTAACCAGTTACTATTTAACCAATTACCAATAACAAGGAGGTATGAGACATGAAAGTTTATGAAGGTAACTTAGATGCAAAAGGATTAAAGATAGGCATAATTGTCTCACGATTTAACGAGTTTATCTCATCTAAATTAGTTGATGGCTGTTTAGACGCACTACTTCGACATGGGGCAAAAGAAGATGATATAGAGATTGTTAAAGTTCCTGGCTCTTTTGAAATTCCATATCTGGCAAAGAAATTGGCTCTTTCAAAAAAGTATGATGCAATCATTTGCCTGGGAGTAGTCATTCGTGGACAAACACCTCATTTCAATTATATTTGTAATGAGGTTTCTAAAGGAATTGCTAATGTTTCATTAGAAAGTGGTATTCCAGTTATCTTTGGAGTTATTACTTCAGATACAATTGAACAAGCTGTTGAGCGAGCCGGAACCAAAAGCGGCAACAAGGGTTTTGATGCCGCATTATCGGCTATTGAAATGGCTAATCTGTACAAAACTATTTAAAATAAAAGGGGAGCAATGGGTACCAAAGAAAAAAATAGGTGGAGAGAAAACCACCTGGCTCTCACTTCTCCTTCGCCCATTTCTCCCCGTTTATACTAATGTCGCGTTGAAGAAATTTTGCACCAGTATCGTGTTATAGAACTCGAAATAGAGGTGATGGGTTATGGGTAGTAGGTAGTGGGTAGTAGGGATATTACTTATTACCCATCACCTATCACCCATCACCCACCACCTATATTTGATTAGTGGTGATACTCCTTGAAAATAGTGCAGAATTTACTCAACACGACACTAAATCTGTAACCGTTCAGGTAGTCTGGTATCTGATAGTCTAAGTGTGTGGGTTACAAATTAGGCACCCTTTACGCAAAATTGATATCGGAGTGAGAGCGCTTGCGCTGTCAATGACACCACAAGTGGCTTCACTCCTGATTTCCCTGATGTTAACTGACTGTTAATATCTGAGAGCTGAACGCTTACCTAAATCTGAACAAAGTTTAATGTTACAAAGTGGAAGATGAAACGAAAAAGAACAAAGGCAAGAGAATTAGCTCTTCAAGTACTATTTGCTATTGAGACATCTCAAATTAACTCAGATGAGGTAATCTCAATATTCTGGCAAGAGCGTAAGAATACACTACCTGAAATTAAGGAATTTGCTAATTCTTTAATTAGAGGAGTATTGAAAAGAATAAGTGAAATTGACTCTTTGATTACTTCCCATGCTAATAATTGGGAAATTTCAAGAATAGCAATAGTTGACCGTAATATTCTACGATTAGGTATTTTTGAATTAATGGAAATGAAAAATACTCCTCAGGCAGTAGTAATTAATGAAGCAGTAGAATTGGCTAAAATTTATAGCACACAAGATTCACCAAGATTTGTTAATGGTATTTTAGATAAGATAAAGGAGGATATTAGTAATGTCAAAACATAAGGGAGGACTTATGTTTCTTCTGTTGTTAATTGGATGTGGCACACTATCTTCCTCTATAAAAAAAGAATATATATTCCAAAACAATATAGGTGCTGAATATATAAAATTAGAGCTTTGGCATGATGCGAAACTTCATCTTTTAAAAGCATTAGAGTTAGCACCTAAAATGGCATCAGTATATAATAACTTAGGTATTGTATATGAATACTTTAATCAAAAAGATGAAGCGAAAGAGGCTTATCAAAAAGCGGTTAAATTAGAGCCACAAACCTCTGTATATCAAAAAAATCTTATCTTATTTGAGAAAGAGTTAATAGGAACGACTACTACCATTAAACAAGATTTAGAGAAGGCTCCTTCGAATATAAAAATTTCTACTAAAAAAATTACAATTAAAAGAATGTTAGAACCCAAAATAAAGATTAATAAGATAAATCGAGTGGCTCTCTTTGCCTTTTCAAAAGATAAAGAGGATAAAAATGCAATAGAAATTAGTAAAAGGATATCAGAGTTATTTAAGATAAGTATAGTTGAAGAAAGTCCTTTTTATATCTTAGAAGATTATGAAGTAAGAGATTTGACTCAAGATGAAATAGTTACTCAAGAGGACTTAGAAAAATCCTCAAAGATGATAGCCTTGAATAAAATCTTATCTACCGATGGCGTATTTGTAATTATGATTAACGAATTTAAGGATAATAGACACAAAGATTTTGAGCTTAAAAACTATTATTCTCAAGAAAAGAAGGAGTTTATATATTATTACCAACCTTATATTAAAAGAAGTGTCAAAATTAACTTGTCAATCTCATTTTTTGAGGGAATAACAGGTAATCTATTATGGAATAAGGAATACACCGATGAAGTGTCCTCTACCTATCTTGGAGATGATGAGGAGGTTATTCCACTATTTGACAAACAATTATTTAAGGATTTTATCAATAAACCTGTTGAGGAGTTCATAATTGATACCAGTCCTCAAGAGAAGATTTATAAACGAATAGTGGTAATGGAAAAATAGAGATGGTAAGTGTTGGGCTTACAGTAAGTAAAGATAAAATTAAGATTGTCCAATTAAAAGGAACACATAAAAAAGTAGAATTAATTAAGGCTCTTGCATTAGAGGTAAATACTCCCTCATCAGAAATAGCATTAGGGATAAAGAGATTTCTTAAGAAGAATAACATTAGAACAAAACAGCTGTGTTTGAATCTTTCAAGGAGACAGATTCTGGTAAATATTATTGAGTTACCAGCTATAAAAAAAGATTTAATAACTCAAGCTCTAAAATATGAAGTTGAAGAACATATCCCGTATCCTATTGAAGAGGTATATTATGACTATCAGATTTTAGGCCAAGAGGAGAAAAAGACTAATATTTTATTAGTTGCAGTGAGAAAAGAAGTAGTTGATCCCTACTTACAAATTCTATCTCAAACTTCTCTTAGTCCACTTTTTGTAGATGTAGATTCTTTTGGAGTAATTAACCTGTGTCTTGAACTATTTTCTAAGGAGTTCAAACAGAATACTACTCTGCTAATAAGTGGAAGTATGGATTATAATGAAATAAGCCTTTTTAAAAATGAAAAGTTGCAGTTTACCAAAAGTACTTCTGCATTACTAAGTGATTCTGCTTTTTTAGAGGAGATAAAAAAGATTATTGACTACTTTCAAACCTCATATGAGAAATTCAGGATTGATAAAATAATTCTAACTGACGGTATAGCTACTAACAATTTGACAAAATTAGAACAAAGATTAAAAGAGGAATTAGGAATTCCAACCATAAGTGTTAATCCTGTTGCTTATTTAACAGGAAAAGATAATGCTAATCTTGAAGATTTAAGTACTATTAGCGCAGCATTCAGAGGGATAAAAGAAGGAAGATTAAAAATTGACCTATCTCCTATGAAGGGGGTAATTGCAAAAGAGATAAGAAGGAGGAATTACATAAAAACAGGAATTTTATTAACTATAATTTTTATTTTAGCAAATGGGATTTTTCTTTTAAACCTGATTACTAAAGAAAGAAATTTACACTCTATTAAAGCAATTATCAATAAAAATCAACATAGTGTAAATGAATTAATAACCCAAAAGAATCAACTTTTAGAATTTCAAGAAGAGTTTAAATTACTTCAAGGGACAAAGGAAGGAAAAGAAATAGAATTTTTAGATTTACTCCATGAATTATCTACTATTTTGCCTTCTAATGTATGGATAAAAAATATTACCTTTGAAAAAGACCAATTAAAAGAATTAAGAGGAAGTACATTGGGTTCTGCATCATCATTATTACCTATTTTAGAGGCTTCGCCTTGTTTTGAACAAGTGGAATTTAGTGGAAGTATTGTTAAGCATAAGATTGGAAATCAAGAGATAGAAGAATTTAGTCTAAAGGCAACAATATCGAGGAGAGAGATAAAGAGGAGGTAAAAAGCAAAATGGATAAAAATATGGATAGATTAGTCCGTCTTACCTTTCTTACAAGGTTAATAGTCAGCATCTTTATTGTTTTGGTAATACAATTACCACATGTAGAGAAAATTGACAACACTGCTGTTTATATTATTGTTGGGGTAGGACTTTTTCTTAGCCTAATATATGAGGTGTTATTAAGAAACAAAGAAGATTTCCCTTATTTATTACATGTCATGTGTGGATTAGATATAGGACTAATTGGGTTTCTGGTAAATTTTACAGGAGGTATTCAGAGTAATTTTTACCTATTGTATCTTATGCCTTTAATCTTATCATCTCTTATCTTTGATACACAATCGTGCATCTTCTTTGGTATATTAGTAAGTACTGCATATCTTTTTAATATGCTTTTTGATATAGAAAATATTGATATAAGAACATATCAATTTTTATTTGCTACCAGACTACCTTTATTCTGGGCAATAGTTGTTTTTGGTATCATCCTCTCTCGTCAGACAAAGAAGTTAACTGAAGAAGGTGTTGAAAAGGATAAAGTGGTTGAGAAACTGCGTGAAGAGATAAGTAAAATGTCAGTTTTTTATGGTACTACAAGTAAGTTATTCTCCTCCTTAATAGATTTAGAAAATATCTTACGATTTGTAGTGGAAAGATTCCCTATTATTACCAGTATGGAGCGATGTACGGTAATGCTTGTGGATGAGCATAGCGGTGATTTACTTGGTCGTACCTCTAACAAAATACCTATTGGGGAACTTAAATGGTTTATGGTAAAAAAGGAAGAGCCTTTATATGACTGGATTGTTAAGGACAATAAGCCGGTGATGATTACAGACCCAGACCCACATAAGTTTAGAGGCCCAGCAGAGGATTTTGCAGAACGGTATAAGATTAAAACGATGATTACATTACCATTAATTGGAAAAGAAAAATGTATCGGGGCTATTCATATTGATAATGTAACGGATGATTCCCCAATTCATATTACCGAGGAAGGAGTAAATGAACTACAAAAACTTATTAAACTGGTAGCAGTAGCAATTGAAAATGTTAGAGACCATGAAATTGCCTCTGAGCAAAAGGAGGTAATAAAGAGAGATCAAGAAATATTAAGAGAGAAGATGATGCAATTATCAACTCTATTTGATTTTAGTTCTGAATTAGCTATATCACATAAATTAGAAGATGTATTATCAGCTATTGAGAAGAAGATGCTCATTAACTTTGTTGGGGCTAAGAGTTACAGACTTCTACTATTAGACCATGAAAAAGGGGATGAACTGAAGATATTGAGAACTAAAGGCTGTGAGGAAACAATGGAAGGCATAGAAGAAGAAATTTTGAAGGAGGTAATAAAAAATGGTGAACCTTTCTTATCTAAAGATATCCACAAAGAAGAAATTACTAATATTGAAGGTAATACTGTACTTCTTTGTTTACCACTAAAAAAACAGAATACAACAATTGCTCTACTTGAAATAAAAGAATTAAAAGAAGGAGAGAGTGTGAATCTAACTAAATATGTTATCCTTTTAATTGCAGCTAATCTAATGGCTATCTCTATTTCTAATGCACAATTGTATGAGAAAATCTCTTATTTGTCAATAATTGATGGGTTAACAAATCTTTATAATTTTACCTATTTCCAGGATAGAATAAGTGAAGAAATATCAAGAGCACAAAGACATAACCTGCCACTTTCTCTATTAATGATAGATATTGATCATTTTAAATCTATGAATACTATTTATGGATATCAGGTAGGAAATCGAATTTTAGTGGAAATTTCTAATATTATTAAAAGAGATGCTCGAAAGATAGATATAGCAATACGCTATGGCGGGGATGAAATTGTTCTGGTATTAACTAATACAGATAAAGAAAAGTCATTAATCGTCGCTAACCGAATATGTAATCTTGTTGGGTCTCATAAATTTCCTATTGGTAGTGCTTCTTTACCTGTAACTGTAAGTATTGGGGTAGTGACATCTCCTGAGGATGGAGTTAAAGAGGATGAATTAATTGCTAAAGTTGAAGAGGTAGTTCAAAAGGCAAGGGATCAAGGTGGAAACAGGGTTCAAGTATACCAATCCAAAGGAGAAAAGATAGCAAAATGAAATCTTTTAAACAAAATAAGATTAGGATTGGGTTAATAATAATCTTGATCCTAACATTATACCTATTTGGTTGGTTTACACCTCTACTAAAAAAGTACTCCCAAATAAATGGTAATCTTTCTCAAGTTCAAATACAACTCGAAAAACACCACCTACTGCTTTCAAATAAAAATGAATACAGAGGGAAATCTTTACTTCTAAAAAATGAGTTAAAAAAGATTAAAGATAAACTCTATGTTAGTAAAACACCGTTAATAGCGACAAGTGAAATGTTAGGTAATCTGGAAACAATATCTAAAGAGACTAAGGTGAATATCGTAAGCAAAAATACTATACGGGCTAAAAAAACAGGTAAGTATCACCAGATATTCGTCATGCTTAACTTACAAGCCAATAGTGAAACTCTGACTAAGTTCTTATATGGGATTAAAACATCTAATAAATTATATTCTATACCTTATTTAAATATAGTAGCACAAAAAGATAATGAATTAAGAGTAGCTTTGATAATATCAAGTCTTATGATTGAAGGGTAAAAAGGTTTTTATATGAATCAACAAAAGGTTGTATTTTTAAATAAAGGTTTGTTTGTAATTGTTATCGCCCTTATTATTTACTTAGGGATAAATGTAATCCTGATTTTTAATCCAAAAGAGGAATACAGAGTAAAAGTTTCCAAAAGAAATCATGAAATTCTTTCAATTGAGAGTTCTTCTCATATCCAACATCCTATTTCTTATTATAAAGAGGTAAGTTTGGGGAGGTTATTTATTTCACCTATAGCTCCTTCACCGCCTGAAGTTAAAGAATCACCAGAGAAAGAACTTGTTGTATCCGCTCCTATTGAGATAACCTTCCAATTAATAGGTATTACCTGGGGAGAGAAGGGGGCTAATGCCTTAATTAAAAGCTCTCAAGAACCACAAATTCGATTAGTGAACATTGGAGATGAAATTAGTGGGTATCAAGTAGTGGATATTACTAAAGAAGGAGTTATTTTGAAGAAAGGAAACAATATGAAGGTAGTTAGATTAGAAGAGTAGTGCAAAGTATTAGCTTCACCAACATTCAGTAAATAAATGGAAAAGTGAAATGGAAGAGGTAATGGTTGAGGTAATAAAATTAAAGAAATTGTTTCCTGTACAGCACCGATTTTGGGGTAAGGGACATCAGTTTGTGCACGCAGTAGATGAGGTAAGTTTTTCAATTAATAAAGGAAGAATTCTTGGGTTAGTTGGAGAGAGTGGAAGTGGTAAAACTACCTGTGGGAAATTGATGGTAAGGCTTTTTAGGGCTACCTCTGGGAATATTTTTATTGATGGTAAAGATATTGAACATCTTGAAAAAAGGCAATTAAAGGAATTTCGCAAAAGTGTCCAGATGATATTTCAAGACCCATACGAATCATTAAATCCCAGAATGACTGTTATGGATACGATTGTTGAGCCATTAATAATTCAGCACATAGGCGATTCGGTATTCAGGGAAGAGAAAGTCATTCAAGCATTAGAAGTAGTAGAACTTACACCTCCACAGGAATTTATCTACAGATTTCCGCATGAATTAAGTGGTGGTCAGCGACAACGGGTATCTATTGCCAGGGCATTAGTAGTTGAGCCAAAATTCATTGTTGCTGATGAGCCTGTATCTATGTTAGATGCATCCATCCGGGTTGGAATAATGAATTTACTGCTACGGCTGAAAGAGAAGTTTAATCTGACATATATATTTATTACTCATGACCTTGCAGTAGCGCGATATATGTGTGATGAATTAGCAGTGATGTATTTAGGGAAGATAGTTGAAAAGGGGCAAACTGAGGAGGTGATTAAAAACCCACAACATCCTTACACCAAAGCATTATTGTCAGCAGTACCCATCCCAGATCCAGATTATAACCGACCACGGGTAGAGATAAAGGGGAGAATTACTACACCGATTAATCCAGGTGTAGAGTGTAGATTTGCCTCAAGATGTGCTCAAGTAAAAGATATTTGTCGAAAACAAATGCCAGAACTTAAAAGTTGTGACAATCAGCATTTTGTTGCCTGTGTAAACGTTCAGGTGTAAATTTCACTCAATTTTACTCTCCTTACATCCGATAACTGATAGAATACGATTACTCCAAAAAATTCCTTGACATTATATAATAAATTGGGTATAATATTATAGTCAAGTAAACTTAACAATTTTTGAAGGTTTTCGGATAAAAAGGTTCAAGGATCGAGGTTCAAGGATTAAGGTGAATGGAAAAGAGAAAGATGAGGAGTTATGAGAATTTAGAGGTAAACCAAAAGTTGTGTAAATTGCATCTGGAGACCTGAACGCTTACCACTTGTGAAATCAATGGGCAAGAGGTGAAGAGTAGGGAAAGACCCTGTTCCTTGCACCTTGCTCCTTGTTCCTTCTGTTTGGAAGGGCTAATAAAATCAACACTCAATTTTATCCGAGAGCATTCTTTTTATGAAGGGAGGATAACTAAAGATGGCAAAAAAGATTATTTATGTAACCACAATTATCGTAAGTCTTTTGGTAGGCGGTGTGATAGGAGCTAATATATCCTCACATTATTCAATTCTTGCACAAAAACCTATTTTAGTAGCTCAAACTTCTGGAAGTCAATCTAATATAACTGGGTTTATTGACTTAGAGAATGCCTTTGTGAAAGTAGCAGAGGAGATAAAACCTGCGGTGGTAAATCTAAGTGTAGAAAAGAAAATAAGAGGAATAGGTCCTTCACCATGGTTTCGATTCAAAGATGAGTTTCGAGACCCATTTTTTGATGAGTTCTTTGACCATTTCTTTAAAGATTTTAGAGAAAGAGAATATACTCAGCAAAGTTTAGGTTCTGGAGTGATTGTTGATTCACGAGGTTATATCCTGACAAATA
Source organism: bacterium (assembly GCA_040754115.1). Lineage (GTDB taxonomy): Bacteria > UBA9089 > CG2-30-40-21 > CG2-30-40-21 > SBAY01 > JBFMDD01. The sequence continues at coordinate 1,405 of JBFMDD010000177.1, read as the reverse complement.
ATCATGTCGTTAAAGGAGCTGACGAAATTCAGGTTACTCTACTTGATGGCCGCAAATTTAAAGGGAAGGTAGTAGGTACTGACCCTAAAACAGACTTAGCTTTAATAAAGGTAGATGCAAAAGATAATCTTCCATCAGCCAGATTAGGAGATTCGGATGAGGTAAAAATAGGTAATTGGGCAATAGCCATTGGGAATCCATTTGGTTTAGAGCATACTATGACGGTGGGAGTAATCAGTGCTAAAGGCCGCGCGATTGGTGTGGCAGAATACGAAGACCTTATTCAAACAGACGCCTCTATCAATCCAGGCAACAGTGGAGGCCCGTTAGTAAATATTCGTGGAGAGGTCATTGGTATCAATACCGCTATTGTTGCAGGAGGACAGGGAATTGGCTTTGCTATACCGATAAATATGGCTCGGAAGATTATCGGGGATTTGATTGAATATGGTAAGGTCATAAGAGCATGGTTGGGAGTTTATATTCAAGAAGTTACTCCAGAATTAGCTAAAAAATTCAAAGGGGCTCAGGCTAAAAAAGGTGTCTTGGTCGCTATGGTAATGCCTGACAGCCCTGCTGAAAAAGCTGATTTAAAAAGAGGAGATATTATTTTAAGTGTCGATAGAAAAGAGGTTTCAACTCCACATGAGCTTCAAAAAGAAATATTAAAGAGAAAAATTGGAGAAGGAGTTGAATTGGAGGTACTAAGAGAAGGGAAGATACTTACTCTCAAAATTAACTTAGCACAATTAAAAGAAGGAGAAGAAGAATTAGTGGAATCAGAAACTACTTCTTCCTGGCGAGGGATAACAGTGCAAACACTTACACCAGAATTAGCTAAACACTTTGGACTATCTACCGTAGAAAAAGGTGTTTTAATTTCAGAAATAGCTCCAGGAAGTGTAGCCCATAAAGCACGATTACAAGCAGGTGACCTTATTAAGGAAGTAAATCATCGTCCTATCGAAAGTATAAACGAGTTTAATAAAGTAGTAAAAGAGGTATCCAAAAGGGATGATGCGATGTTAGTAATTAAACGAGAAAAACTTACTTTCTTTGTGGTCTTACCAGGAGAGGAGGAGTAAGAATAAAAAAGAAGGTAACCGTTCAGATAGTCGGTGTCTGTGTTACATAGACTACCAGACACATAGATACCCTTTACGCAAAATTGATATTGGAGTGACAGCGATATTGGAGTGACAGCACTTGTGCTGTCAATGACACCACAAGTGGTGTCACTCCATCTCCCGGCTGTTAACTGATTGCTGATACCTGATGGCTGAACGCTTACCAGATATTCCCCTCTTAACGGAAATCGAGAAATAACGAAACTCATTGATAAATAAGCCAAAATGATTATATTAAGATTTAACACATATTTAAAAGTCTACATTATAACAGGAGG
>JBFMDD010000176.1:0-3172 GCA_040754115.1 bacterium | reverse complement strand
CCCTTTACCGAGCAGCCAGTATTCCTGCCAGGTATGTCTATGGAACAATAGAAATTCCCATAGAAAAAGCAATGAACTGGGTTGGTGTCCAAAACCCATATACCTGTGCCTCTGTATTTGCCTCAGGAGGTATCCCATCCAAAGCGATTACCTCGGGTGGAAAGATTGTTGCCATAAGGCTAGAGCATTGCTGGGTTGAGGCTTATGTTACCTATGACCAATACAGAGGAGCAAGACAAAGTGTATCTCACAAAATATGGGTTGCTTTAGACCCAAGTTTAAAACAATACGAATACACAGAAGGCATTGATCTGTCAACAGAGATTCCTTTTGATGCCGAAAGTTTCTTAAATGAATTGATAGGTTCAGCAACAATCAACGAGGAAAAGGGTTATTTTATCAACATTAATACAAATCTGATAGAGACAAGAATGGAGGAATATCAAAATCAAATAGAAGAATATATCAACACTAATATGCCTACAGTTACAGTGGGAAATGTCTTGGGTGAAAGATGTATAAAAAAGAAAGAGTATGGAATTTTACCTTCTGGTTTACCTTGCGAAACTTTATTGATTCAAAATAGATATTCAGAAATTCCAGATAGTGTAAGACATAAGACAACATTTGAGTTACCTGGAAAATGGATGGAGCCAGGAATAAATTATACAGCCAGCACTCCAGAGCTTGCAGGTAAGAGGATTACCCTTTCTTATGTCCCCGCTACCTCTGAGGATGAAACAGTAATTAAATCGTATATCCCCAAGCCCCATTCAGATGGTAGTCCAATTACCCTTTCTGAATTCCCTACCACTTTGCCAGCTTATCTTATCAATCTTAAACCTGAGTTGAAAATTGAAGGAGAAATTAAAGCTACTGGTGGTGAAATAAAAATGGGAGAGAATCAGGAATTTACCCTTAAGTTTTTTATGCCACCTGGGTTGACAGATAAGGTATTTCATAATCTAAAAGCTGGTGGATTTTATGCAATTGGGCTAGATATAGGAGGGGTATCTAAAGAAATGCTTCAGAAAAGGGTGGATAAAATATCTGCAACTAAAGAATTTCTGGAAAAGAATCAAATTAGCAGCGTAACAAAAGATGATCTTTTGGGAGAATTTCTTTACACTATGGGAATAAGTTATTTTAGTGAAGTAGATGCTATAAATAGTATTGCTGCCAAATCATTAAAAATTATAAACATAAGGATGCCTTCTGAAGGGATGGCATTTTTTGATCTCTCAGTTACCTATCTATTCTCTTTTCCTATTTCAGCCAAAGCTTCAGGAATAAAATTAGATGTGGCAAGAAATGTAGATTTTGCTCGTTCCTCTGAGGGAGATACTACAAAAGAAAAACAGTATGTAGTTTCTTCGGGTATAATTAGTTCTATCTTAGAACATAGCATCTTTGAACAAGTATTTGGTGGCGAAGCTATTTCTGCGGTAAAGATTTTAGAAATAGCTAACAATGCTAAAATACCAATATATAGCATAGATAAAAGTAATATTGAAAAGGTTTTACCCGATCTTTCAGTAGATGTTGATGTTATTGCTGATATTCAAAATGCAGTCAATGCTGGATGTGTGGTTACTATTCCAAAACAAGAAATTTCTTTTGAGGGGTGGACTGGCACAGGATACATTATTATTGATCCAGAAACTGGTGATGGATCTTATTTGATAAGTGGAGGAATGGCTGGAGGATTCAAAAATTTGACCACAATAGAAAAGGCAGAGTTTATCCTATTAACTACCGCTCTTTTGGCACTAATGGTAGCTACTACTCTTGTAGCTTGGGAAGTAATAGCAATAGGAGTGGTGCTTGATGAAGCCTTGCTGCCATATTTAGCTGCAATATCATTGTTTTTTGATAAATTGGCTGCAAGAATACCTTGGTTATTTACAAGCGAAGGATGTATTTTAGGAGTTCAGCTTGCTGGTTATAAGATAATGTTACATAGTTGGCATCATGGAAAGGGAATCCATTTAGTAATTGAAACACTTGTTTCTGGAAAATGGATAAAGATTTTTGAAAAAGTTATCTTACACTAAATTTAACTAGACGATAAAAAGGTAATGAAAGGATTTAAAGCAAAAAAGAAAAAGGTGATTGTAGGAAAATGTGAGGATTTTTACTTTGCTTTTTTGTATTTACCGGTTTCTTTGACAGAAATATTTACCTCATTTTTAACTGAATTTAAAGATAAATATTTACTAATCACCACTATTGATGGTGAGCCTGCTAGTAAGTGGCTAGAAAGATATGGAAATATGAAATTTCTTCAATTAAATATCCACTATGAGTGTTCTTATGATACCTGCATAATTTATCCTGATTCTTTTGAGACATTTTTGAAAGAGGACTTTTTGTGTGGAGGAGATGAGATGTATATCACTCTCAATAGACCATCTGATGCCAGATTAAAAGAAATTCAAGGGGGCAGATATGGGCATTTCTCGGAAAGAATCCCAAAGCACATACTACAGGAATTACAATCAATAGATGCTATAGGCTATTTTTCAGGCGGTGAGCCAGAATTATCAATAGCCCACAAAAATCAACCATTGATTGAAAATATAGTTAAAAAATTTGGAAAATTAGAAAAAGGAGTTGATGTAAAATGAAAAGATTTAACCTATTGGTATTGAGGTTGATTCTAGTAGGATTATTGGTTCAAGGAGCCAATGCTATCTCTCAAGAGGTAAGTATCAATAAAGGTATAAGTTGGCTTATATCCAACCAAAATCCAGATGGAACTTGGGGTAATCTCCAAGCCTTACCTTCTACCTGTTTTGAGGATACCCAAGCTGTTTTAGAAACCTTTTGGTATCTTGGTACCATTACTGGTTCCTTTTATACCAAAGGTCTTTCTTGGTTGAGTGCCCAAGATGTTTCTGAAACAATCCAACTTTCAGAGAAGATAAACATATTAGCCCATTCAGGAAGTGATGCCTCAACATTGGTTGCTACTTTAACCTTATATCAAAACCAAGATGGTGGCTTTGGTGCAGATAATGAGTCAGAAAGTAGAATTCTTGATACCATTTTTACCCTCAATACCTTAAAATCCGCCAATTATTCCAATAATTCTGTAATTGAACCAGCTATTGCTTGGCTTATTGCCAATCAAAACCCTGATGGTGGGTTTGGATTGCAGGAAAGCAATGTT
>JBFMDD010000175.1:0-6009 GCA_040754115.1 bacterium | reverse complement strand
GTTAATGACCCCCTGGGTTGTCTTTTGGGACTCCAAAATGTCAACAGAAACAAAAAGATGGCAAGAAATGAGGTAAAGCAATGCCTGGGACCATAGATATAGCCTTAAGTCCTACGCAACGCTCTCTGTTATTTTTAAATGAACAGTTTTATTTTATGTTGACAATGGCAGGGAAGATAAAGTATAATAGTAGGTAAGATGGGTAAGAAAGTTAGGCAACTTAGGACAGAAAAAGTTCACAGACAGCATTGGAGTGACAGCACTTGTGCTGTCACTGACAGGAGAATAGGAGTTAAAAGATGAGTTTGGATAAGATTATCATTCAGGGAATAGTTTTTTATGGTTATCATGGTGTGACTCTGGCTGAGCAAGAAGTGGGTCAAAAATTCTTAGTAGATGTAGAATTACACCTTGACTTAAAACCTGCAGGAATTTCAGAGCACCTTGTAGATACTATTGATTACAAGGAAATCTATAATTTGGTTAAAAGTGTTGAACAAAAGAAAAAATATAGGCTAATTGAAACTTTAGCTTCAGATATTGCCCAGTCTATTTTAGACAAGACACATGCAGTTGAGGTATTTGTTCGAGTAAAAAAGCCTCAAGTACCTATTGCAGGTGTAGTAGATTATGTAGCGGTAGAGATTACGAGAAGGAAAGGAGAATGAGTAAAGTTTATATTTCTCTTGGGTCAAATTTAGGAGACAGAGAGAAAAATATTAAGGAGGCAATAAAATTAATTAATGCCAATACTTCAATAAATATTGTTAAAATTTCACCAATTTACGAGACAGAACCTGTTGGAGTTAAAAACCAAGATTTATTTTTAAATTTGGTAATCGAATTAGACACTGTTCTCTTGCCACAAGAGTTATTGGCTATTTTGAAACAAGTAGAGGGAAAATTAGGTAAGAAGATAAAGAGAAAATGGGGTCCTCGAACAATTGATTTAGATATATTGTTTTATGATAATATTATTTTAGAGTTACCTGATTTACAAATTCCACATAAATTGATGCACAAACGAGCATTTGTTTTAATACCTTTATCTCAAATCGCACCAAATATTAAACATCCAGTATTAAATAAAACAATAAATGATTTATTAGATGAATTAGCTGATAATAGCAAAGTAACATTATATAAAAATCCCAATTTAGAATTTAGGATTTAATCTTAAGGAGGGAATTAAAATGTCAAGGATTACAACTACTAAATTACAGGAGATGAAAAAAGCAAATAATAAAATCACTATGTTAACTGCTTATGATTACTCAATGGCAAAGATTTTGGATAATGCTGGTATAGATATTCTTTTAGTTGGCGATTCATTAAGTATGGTGATGTTAGGGAATGAAAATACATTACCTGTAACTATGGATGAGATGGTTACCTTTACTAAAGCAGTAGCAAAAGGGACAACAAATGCCTTAGTAGTAGCGGATATGCCATTTCTATCTTATAAGGTTGATTTAAAAGATGCTGTATATAATGCAGGGAGGCTGATTAAAGAAGGTGGGGCACAGGCAGTGAAGGTAGAAGGTGGTGAACATATTGCTAAAACCATATTAGCAATGATTCATGCTGATATTCCGGTTATGGGGCATGTTGGACTTACACCTCAGGCTATTCATCAGATGGGTGGTTATAAAATTCAAGGTAAAAAACCACTATCAGCTTCAAAATTAATAGAAGATGCTAAATTATTAGAAGAAATAGGTATTTTTGCTTTGGTTTTAGAGTGTATCCCATACAAATTAGCTAAGGAGATTACTGATGCAATTGATATTCCTACTATTGGTATAGGAGCAGGCCCTCATTGTGATGGACAGGTATTAGTTATCCATGATATTTTAGGGCTTTATGAAGAGGTAAGACCCAAGTTCGTTCGCAAATATGCTGATTTAAAATCCACTATTATAGAGGCAGTAAGTAAATATGCTAATGATGTAAGAGAATGTAAGTTCCCTACACTAAAAGAAAGTTATGAATAAAAATATAGGTTACTATAATTTTAATTTATCCTGAATTTGTAAAGTTACCGCTAATGCCTTTAATTCTTCCTCTAATGATGTCAGAGGAGATGTTTTGTTTGAAACACAATTAACAAAATGTAACAACTCTAACTTTAATGGGTTATCCTTATGCACAAAAATCCTCTCGATAAAAGACTCCTGTTTATATCCAACAGCTTCCCTGCTAATGATATATTCTGAAGTCCCTTGACGATAAATATGCAACTCTTGCTCTGCATAATCTAATGCTACATAAGCATCTGGTTGAGTAATTGCCAATGTTCTAATCTTATCTTCAGTAACCCTTGAGGCAGTCAAATTTGCAATACAACCATTATCAAATATAAGTTGTACATTAGCAATATCCTCATATTCAGAATAGATAGATTTAGCTGCTACATTTATTTCTTTAATCTGCGAGTCAACTAAACCTAATACTATATCAATATCATGAATAAGTAAATCTAAAACAACTCCGGTATCATTTATCCGTCTATTATAAGGTCCAAGTCGTCTACATTCAATAAAAAGTGGGTCTTTAACGATTTTCTTCAATTCCTGTACTGCAGCATTAAATCGTTCTACATGCCCTACTTGCAGAATTAGCCCTTTTTCTTTTGCTAATTCTATCAATTCCTTAGCCTCTTCAAGCTTGTTAGTAATAGGTTTTTCTATCAGGACATGAATTCCTGCCTCTAAAAAATCTTTTCCTATTCGATAATGAGCACTTGTAGGAACAGCAATACTTACTGCTTCTACTTTGTCATATAGCTTTGTATAATCAGTAAAAGAGGTAGTATTATACTGCGAAGCTAACCTACTAACCTGTTTTTCATTAATATCGACTATACCTACTAAGTCTACATTTAGTAACTCACTATAAAGTCGCACATGATAACTGCCCATATGTCCTGTCCCAACTACACCGACTTTTAATGATTTATTCATTCTAACATCCTAAATAGTGAGGTAATCCGAATATATTGCCTATCTTCACCCAATAGCCTTACGTATTTTACTACCCTCAGCAACAATTAAGTCGCCTAAATATTTAGTAGTTTCTTTAATCATTTCTCTAGTTAACTTACTTTCTTCTGCTAATACCTCTCTGGTTAACTTACTTTCTTCTGCTAATGCCTCTCTGGTTAACATGCTTTCCTTCTTAAGTGTTTTGTTGTTGATTATGGCATAGACAGTAAGAAATACTCCCAGTATTGTAGCTGCTGTGCCTACCCCCGCTAAGCTTTCCACAAAGGTCATCTTTTGATTCCTCCTTGTGAAATAATAATACGCTTTCCAGACAAAATCTATTATATCATAACGCTAATAACAGTGTCAACAGTTTTTATTATCGTAAGCGTTCAGATACTATAGTGTCTATGCTTTCTTACATTCACAATTTACATATCCTCTTACTCTTTTTTGGGCAAGCAAGATGCTTGCCTTACTCTTTTTCTCTGTCTTCTCTGCATTTCTAAATTTTGGTCAATCAGGCAAATCCATGCTCGGTTAAGAAGTCAATGGAGATTTCTTTTTTCTCTCCTTTGTCTAAAAACTTCTCTACATACTTACCAATCATATCTACTTCAATATTAAGCAAATCACCTATGTTTTTCATACCTAATGTAGTTTCTTTAATGGTGTGAGGTATAAGGCATATTTTGAATCTTTCTCTTTCTACTTCAGCTACCGTTAAACTAATTCCTTCAACTCCTACTGAGCCTTTTTTAATAATATATTTACTTAATTCAGGCGCTACTGAGATTTCAAATATCCAGTTCTCTCCTTCTACTACCTTATCAACAATCTTCCCTAACCCATCAATATGTCCAGATACTAAATGCCCTCCAACTCTACCCCCAAGCTTCATTGCCCTTTCTAAATTCACCTTATCTCCTATTGAAAGAGTACTCAGGTTAGTCAGCTTTAGTGTTTCTGGCATAAGATTAGTTTTAAAGTCATTTTCAGTAAACTCCGTTATAGTCAAGCAAATGCCATTGACAGCAATACTATCCCCTTGTTTTAAATCCTCCAAAATTTCCTTAGCATGGATAACTAAAAAATCATTACCTTTTTCTCTAATTATCCCCATCTCTTCTACAATTCCAGTAAACATAACTTACTCCTTTTTTGGCCTCGTTTAACTATACTTGTGATAAATTTTATAATTAGTATTCTTGACCTTGAAAATCGACACAGCCCCATCTCCTGCAAGTAGCTTTATTATTATACTCAACACCGTTACAAATTGCGATTTTAGAAACGGTTCACTTTAGCGTGAAAGCTTGCGGTTAAAAGATGGAGTTGAAATTAGAAATTAGAAATTGGAGAGAGGACTGAAGACCTAATTTCCAATTTCTAATTTCTGCAAGAAATCACAGGGAAAACGATGAAAATAAACCGTCCCTAAATAGCTCAGTTAATAACAATATCCAGTATAAATATACCATATATTTAATCTGTATGTCAATAAGAATTTAGCAAAGCGAGATATTTCTTGACAGTTTAATTTAATATGTGGTATAATCTTTTCATAGATGAATTCACAGGAGGGATTTTTAATGATAAAAGAGACGCGAAGGGAATTTATTAAAAAATTAGGGATTCTTGGAGTTGGAATTTCTGTCATACCCGCCTGGATTGAAAAGATATTTGCACAAGTAATCCCAAAAGGAAACTCTAAAAAATATAAATCTAAAGTAGTCATTGTCAAAAATAAAGAAGTAGTTAACTCAAAAGGTAAAATTGAGCAAGAGATTCTTACGAAAATGCTTAATGAGGCTATGAGACAACTTACTGGACTTAAAGAAATTAAAGATTGTTGGAACCAATATTTTTCTCATAACGACATTGTTGGGATTAAGGTTAATTGTATTGCTGGGAGAAAACTGTCAACTCATCCTGAATTGGTCAATGCCATTATCTCTGGTCTGTTGTTAGCTGGAGTAAAAGAAGATAATATTATCATCTACGATAGAGGAACACAGGAACTATCAAAAGCTAATTTTAAGATAAATAAAAATGGAAGCGGCATAAAATGTTACGGTAATGATGCGGTAGGATATGAGTTTTACCCAACTATGATTCGTTCAGTAGGCTGTTGTTTCAGTAAAATACTCTCAACACAGGTAACTGCTATTATCAATGTCCCAGTACTTAAAGACCATGAATTAACGGGTGTATCACTCAGCCTAAAAAATCACTTTGGCTCAATAAACAACCCAAATAAATATCATGGTAATAATGGTGACCCATACATTGCAGACCTCAATTCCCATCCATTAATCAAAGATAAGACAAGATTAATCATCTGTGATGCTATCACTGGACTTTATAACGGAGGGCCTGGATATAAAAAGCAGTGGACATGGCATTATCGAGGAATATTAGTCAGTACTGACCCCGTAGCATTAGATTACATTGGAACACAAGAAATAGAGAAGATGCGGAAGGCAAAAAAGATGAAACCATTAGAGGATGTTGGCAGACCTCCAAAGCATATTGCCACCGCAGCTAAATTGGGATTGGGAACAGATAACCCACAAGAAATAGAAGTGATTCGTAAGCGTTCAGGGGTGTAATTTCTTACACATTCTTATCCTCTCAAAGCGTCTGCGGTGCCAAAAAATTTCAACCTGTGCGGTTAGAATAATAAAGACTCATGTATCAGTTTTTAAGAGAGTTAAATCACACAATGCAAGATAGAAATAAATTGAAATTGGTAGAAATTTATGGAAATTCATTGTTTTTTACTACCAATTTCAATCAATTTCTATAAATTTCCATTATATTTCTATCAGTTTCTATCTTTCTTGTAGTGTGAGATGAAAGTTTCATTTTCATTAGCGAACTTAACCGCACAGGTGGAATTGTTTTTTTACCCACCGACTCGTGGCTTCCTGATGATGAAAGTGGCATAACAAATGCTTTATACATTTCCCTAACGCTTCTCTGATATATTCGTATCCCGCCATCCCATCCGTAATAAATACCT
>JBFMDD010000174.1:0-10524 GCA_040754115.1 bacterium | reverse complement strand
ATCCATACCAGATGATACTTTAGGTCATAAACAGAGTGAGAACCTGTACGATAGTGTTGCATGCTGAAATTATACTAAAGTCTTTGACTAAAGTCAAGGGTTTTTCTCCCCGATTGGGACAATAAAAGTTGAAATAGAGAGGTTAAAAATGAGGGTTTTGGAAAAAGAAACAATACAGGAAGAGGAAAGAGTTATTTCTGGGAGAAAAGGGAAACTTAGATTAGGTGAAATGTTAGTTGAGCGAGGTATTATTAATTATACTCAGCTTAATGAGGCATTGGCAATTCAAAAGAAAAAAGGCGAGCGGCTGGCATGTATATTAGTAGAATTAGGTATTCTGGATGAAAATGGAATTGCAGACTTCTTTTCACAAGAATTAGGAATAGAAAGGGTAAAGAAAATAGAATTAGAGAAAATTGATGTAACAGTGAAAAATATCATTCCAGAAAGTATTATAAGACGCGAGTTAGCTTTGCCAATAAATAGAGAGAATAATACTTTGGTTGTAGCAATGGCGGATCCGCTAAATGTTATAGCAATAGATGAATTGACTTCTCGAAGTGGCTTTGTTATTAAGACAGTTGTAGCTAGTGAATCAGAAATAAAAAATGCGATAGAAAAACATTATGGAAAACTTATTTCTATGGATGATCTGGTTAAGAAGATGAAGTCCAAAGAGGTTGAAGTTGTTAAAGAAGAAGTAATCATCCAAGAGGAGGATTTAAGTAAATTAATAAAAAAAGGTACAGAGCCATCTATTGTTGATTTAGTAAATTATATCTTAGTAGATGCGATTAGGTCAGGGTCCTCAGATATACACATTGAACCAGGTGAGAAGTCTCTTAGACTCCGCAATAGAATTGATGGGATTTTATATACAGTTCCGTCTCCACCTAAGCGTTTTCAAAATGCTATTGTCTCAAGAATAAAAATCATGGGGGGGATGGATATTGCAGAACATAGACTTCCACAAGATGGTAGATTTAAGGTTAGATATGAAAAAAGGGATGTAGATTTTAGGGTTTCTGTCATTCCTACTACATATGGAGAAAAGGCAGTACTAAGAATTCTGGATGCCACTAATATGTGTTTAGAGTTAGAGGAGTTAGGTTTTGAACCCAAGGTGTTACCACTTTATAAAAAATATATTAAAGCACCACATGGAATTATTTTGGTTACAGGTCCAACAGGATGCGGTAAATCTACCACACTTTATTCTACTTTAAGAACTATAAATTCAGAAGAAAAAAATATAGTTACTATTGAAGACCCAATAGAATATCTTTTACCAGGTATAAATCAAGTTCAGGTTAAACCGGATATAGGGTTAGATTTTGTTGATGGGCTACGGTATTTTTTACGGCAGGACCCAGATATTATTATGGTAGGTGAGATAAGAGACCGTGAAGCAGCCGAAGTAGCTATCAATGCTGCATTGACAGGACATCTGGTATTTACTACATTACATACTAATGATGCGGCAGGGGCAATTACTCGATTACTTAATATGGGAATAGAACCATTTTTAATCTCATCTACTGTTTTGCTAAGTATTGCACAGAGATTAGTACGAAAGATATGTCCAGAATGTAAAGAATCTTATAAAGCTTCCTCACAGACTTTGCGTAGTGTAGGAATTAGAGTTGAGGGAGACAAAAAATTCCTTTTATATCGAGGGCGCGGGTGTGATAGATGTGGCAATATTGGATACAAAGGTAGAATTGGGGTATATGAAGTGATGATTATAAATGATGAAATTCGCCAATTTATTTTGATGCGTGAGCCTGCACAGATAATTAAGGAGAATGCAGAAAAAATGGGTATGATTTCATTAAAAGAGGCTGCTTTAAGAAAAGTAATACGCGGAATAATTACTTTAGAAGAGATGTTAAGATTAACTTTTGAAGAAAGTATTGAATATGGTACTACTACAACTTAATGAAAGACTAAAATTATATTAGGAATTTAGGGACGGTTCACTATTGTTTGAAAGTTTGCGGTTAGAAAAGGGAGTGGAAATTGAAAGGTAGAAATTAGAAATTGGAAAATTGGTATAGAATTAGAAGTTTTTCTTTCCATTTTCGAATTTCCAATTTCATACAGATAGATATCCGAAAGGAATCATAGGAAAAACGATAAAATGAACCGTTCCGAATTTATCTTTTAGGTGTCCATAACCTAAAATAAGGAGACAAAGATTATGTATAGTATGGAATCTTTAGTACATCTAATGGTAGATCGTGATGCCTCGGATATACACTTAGTTATAGGAACTGCCCCACAATTAAGGATTGATGGGGTTCTGAGTCCAGTAGAAGATTGTGAAAAACTTACTCCAGATACCTGTCAACAATTAATTTATAGTGTTTTAACTGATGAGCATAAAAGGCGATTTGAAGAGTCCAATGAATTAGACTTATCTTTTGGCGTTAAGGATGTAGGGAGGATACGAATGAATGTCTTTCGCCAACGCGGGACAGTAGGTGCTGCTTTAAGAAGTATTCCCAATGAAGTTCCATCATTTGAGGCATTGAGTCTTCCTCCAATAATTAAAGATATAGCAGAGTTACCAGCGGGATTAGTATTAGTTACAGGACCTACTGGAAGTGGTAAATCTACCACACTTGCTGCTGTTATTGATTATATAAATGCCAATCGAAAAGAACATATCATTACAGTAGAAGACCCTATTGAATTTCTTCATAAACACAAAAATTCTGTTGTATGTCAACGGGAAGTAGGCTCTGATACAAAAACTTTTGCCAATGCATTAAAGTATATGTTAAGGCAGGATCCAGATGTTATTTTAATAGGTGAGATGCGTGATTTAGAAACTATCTCTGCATCATTGACTATAGCAGAAACAGGCCATTTAGTATTTGCTACTTTACATACACCAGATGCTATTCAATCTGTAAATAGAATAATTGATGTCTTTCCAGCTCATCAACAACAGCAGGTACGAGCACAACTTTCATTTGTTATTCAAGGAATATTCTCTCAGGTGCTTATACCTCATGCTATGGGAAAAGGGAGGGTAATGTGCTGCGAGGTACTAATTGCTACTCCTGGAATACGAAATTTAATTAGAGATGGGAAAATACATCAAGCATATACCCTCATGCAATCAGGAAAACAATATGGAATGTCCACTATGAATATGGCAATAGTAGAATTATATAATAAAGGTATGATTACCTATGAAGATGCATTGAATTATTCCCCAGAATCTGAAAGTTTAAAACAATTGTTAGGGACATCAAGATCTGCAAGAATTGGATATTAATAATGTGGTAACTACTAAATAGTGATTGGTAACTATTTAACCAGTTACCATTTAACCAATTATTAAATATAGTGAGGTGAATTTAGAAATGCCAACTTATATGTATAAAGCAAGAAATATGAGTGGAGTAGTAGTAACAGGGACGATTGAGGCTGAGTCTCAACGCTCAGTAATATTAAGACTTAAACAGCAACATCTAATGGTTATCTCAGCAGAAGAGGAAAAACCTAATATTTTGATGGACGCATTGAATAAAATGAGTCTATCGATGTTGGGTAGAGTAGGATTAAGGGATTTGGTGTTGTTTTCTCGTCAGTTATCTACTTTGATAAATGCAGGGATACCAATCGTTCAGTGTCTAAATGTTTTAATTGACCAGGTTGAAAACAAAAATTTTAAAAGAATTATTATGACTATAAGAGAGGATATTGAAAAAGGGGCATCAATTACTATGGCGATGACTAAACATCCAACAGTATTTAATCAATTATATACAAGTATGGTTAAGTCAGGAGAGTCTGGTGGTGTGTTGGATGAAGTTTTAGAGAGGATTTCTTCCTATTTAGAATCAGTTCAGGCATTACGCAGAAAGGTACGAGCAGCGATGGCTTACCCAGCAGTAGTGTCATTTGTTGCAGTAGGTATTGTTATTTTCTTGTTAGTCTGGGTAATACCTGCATTTCAAGGCGTCTTTGAAAGTTTTGGGGCACAACTCCCTCTCCCAACTCAAATTTTAATTAATGTTTCTAATCTACTTCAGAAGTATCTTCCATGGTTGCTTTTAATAGGAGTAATAGTCTTTTTTATCTTGAGACTTATTGTTACTAAGACAGAAAAAGGAAGGGTAACCTTTGATTCACTATGTTTAAGAATTCCTGTCTTTGGACCTCTTTTTCGCAAGATAGCTGTCTCTCGATTTGCCAGAACACTAGGTACATTGGTACGAAGTGGTGTGTCAATATTAGAGGCATTAGAGATAGTAGCTAAAACTTCTGGTAATAAAATAGTAGAATTAGCTGTAATGGGTGCTCGAAGTTCTATACGAGAAGGAGAGAGGATTACGGATCCCTTACGGGAGTGTGGTGTTTTCCCACCAATGGTCATTCAGATGGTCTCAGTCGGAGAGGAAACTGGTGCATTAGATAATATGCTTATGAAGATAGCTGATTATTACGATAGAGAAGTAGATATGACTGTTTCTGCATTAGCTTCTTTGATTGAACCACTATTAATTGTTATTTTAGGAGTAGTGGTAGGAACAATTGTTATTTGTATGTACCTACCTATCTTTATGATGTCATCTATTATTGGTAGATAAAAGAGGGAATTAAATGAGTAAGAAGGGAAGTAAGGGTTTCACTCTTCTTGAGTTAATGATAGTAGTAGGAATAATAGGAGTATTAGCGGCAATATGTGTAGTTAAATTTGTTCAATTAATAGATAAGGCGAGAGAAGCAGCAACAAAAGCAAATTTGGGTGCGATACGAGTAGCTGTTTCTATTTATTTCGCAGATAATAAAGGAGTATGGCCAAGAGAATTAAATACAGCAGGATGGACTAATTCAGATGAGCATTTTCCTGCTTTTATCCCTACTTATATCCAAAAGATACCAAGAGCTACACTTCAAAAACCTAATCCACATCCACACACTAAGGAATGTGAAGAAAATATTGTATATGTACCAACTGAAATGTATGGTAGAATAACAGAAGACCAGATTACTGATTTAGGCGGCTGGATATATAGTTCTAATGGAGGCGATGTAAGGGTAAATTGTAATCATAGAGATAGCACGGCTTTTACTCAGCCCAATTCTACTATCTATTACTCTAATTATGGCCATGAAATATAGGTTAAAGCCATTCTAAACTCCACTTTATTCCTGCCTAAGGTAAAAATTTCGGGACGATTCACTTTTGTTTGAAAGCTTGAGAAACTTTATTAGTGGGTAAAAGATTATTTTTTTCTTGTTGACAATTATTAGTAAAATTGGTATAATTTTAAAAATTTAAAAAGATTAAGGATTAAAAAATGGTTTTAAAAAAAAGGATATTAATAATTAGTCTATTTCTTTTTATTGGTTATGGACTAGCGATGGCAGAAGAGTCTATAACAATTGATTTCAAGGATGCTGATATAAATGATGTGTTACGGGCATTAGCATTACAGCAAAAAGTTAATATTGTTACAGATGAGCCGATTAAAGGACGAGTAACAATACATCTAACAAAAGTACCTTTTGAAACAGGATTAATGGCTCTTCTTAATGCACATGGATTAACTTATGAAAAAAAAGGAGATATTTATAAGGTAAAAAAACTTACACCTAAAAAACCATATACATTAGCTGTAGAACGAGGGTATTTAACATTAGATGCCAAAAAGGTAGATATTAATGAAATCCTACAAGAGATATCTTTAGAAAGTGGAGTTAATATTATTACTGACAGGTCTGTTGTAGGTGAAGTTTCAATATATTTAAAAAATGTTCCAGTGGAAATAGGGCTTGAGCGCATACTTAGAACAGGTGGATTTAAATATCAGAAGGTTAAAGGGATATATGTTGTAGGCAGGGGAGAGGAAGAAGAAAGAATAAGGTCAATTAGTGTTAAAAATGGATTATTATCGCTTGATGTTAAAGGAGCAGATATACTTGAGGTATTACGAGAAATATCTATTCAAGGAGGCATAAATATTGTTGCAGATAGGTCAGTGACAGGACATGTATCTTCTCATCTTGAGGATTCTCCGTTAGAGATTGGTATAAGGGCTCTTTTAGAAACTAATGGATTTAGTGTAGAAAAGGTTAATGATATATTTCAAGTAACCAGGCTGGAGGGTAAAAAAACCTTTTCTATTATGATTACCAAAGAGGGATTATTTACGGTTGATTTAAAAGCGGCAGACTTGGATGAGGTAATAAGAGCTATTGCCATTCAAGGAAATATTGATATAGTTACTGCAGGTTATGTCCGTGGAAAGGTGGATGCTCATCTTTCTAATGTGCCATTAGAAAGACTATTAAAGTTAATTTTAGAAGGGACTAATTTTACATTTACTAAGATTAAAGATACTTATATCATTGGAGAAGGGATATCTTTAAACCCTTCTTCTCTTACTTTTATTAATTCAGAGGTAATTAAGGTAAACTGGATAGATGTAGAGGAGGCGGTAAAATCCTTACCTGATGCCTTTCCTAAAACTAATATTAAAGTGCTTAAAGACCAGAATGCTCTGGCTATTATAGGAACTCAACAACTAATTGATAAGGTAAAGGAATATATCTCTCAGATAGATAAGCCAGCTCCTCAAATTATGATTGAGGCATTAATTGTTGATTATACTACCAGTGTGGGTAAAGAATTAGGTCTTCAGGATGGAAAATATCAAAAAGGACATGTAACTACAAATTTGTTTCCTGATCAAGTTATACCATTACCATTAACTTATAAAGCAGGGAAATTAGATACAGAATTTTCAGTAAATCTAAGGGCTTTGATAAAAGAAGGGAATGCTACTATAAGGGCTAATCCAAGAATCGCTACATTAAATGGGCATGAGGCAAGTATTGATGTATTAACTATGTATAGATATCGAGAACATCGATATAATGAAACTACTGGAAGGTTAGAGCCGGTTGGTGTCCCGCGGGTAGTAGAGACGGGGATAAAATTAAGAATTAAGCCATGGGTGACAGCTTCTAATGAGATTAATGTAGAAATCTCACCACAAGTAAGTGATAAAACAGGAGAGACCGAAGAAGGTGCTGGAGGTGGTTCATTACCAATTACAAGTGACCGCCTGATTAAAACTACTATTAGAGTTAAAAATGGGGAGACAATTATTATTGGTGGATTAGTTGAGTCAAAGGAAAAGGAAAGTGAAAACAGAGTACCTTTCTTAGGCCGGATACCTATTATTGGGTATCTGTTTAAAAAAATAACAAAAGAGAAAACACAATCACACCTTGTCATTTATATAACCCCGTATATCCTACCACTTCCTAAAGAGGAAGAGTTCAGGTTGTGGTAAGCGTTCGGGTGGGGAAAAAAGAATGCTCACTTTCTCTTGATTCCTTATTGGGAGGCAATGGGTTTATATGATAAAGAGGAATACTTTCCTTAATCAAGAGGAGTTAAGGAGTTATGTAAAGGCTCAAAAGATTGACACTATTTTTCATCGCCAGGATAAATATAACAAGAAAGTATTTGGGGGCTTAGATGTATCTCAATATTCGTTTGGTTCTCTATTAGCATGTTGTTATCAATGCTCGATGGGACCTTGTCAGATAACTCATGATGATATTCCTCTTCATTTGAAATTAATCCATAGACAAAGGACAAAAGGTATTTGTGGCGATACACTAAATACAATTATAGCCAAAAATCTTCTCTCCTTACTCATAAAAGGTGTAGCCTCTACTTTAATTCATGCTAAATATATTGCTTCCTTTCTATTAGATTCCTCTTCCAAAATAAAAAATGAGGGAAAAATACAACAAATAGCGCAAAGATTTAACATCACTTTAGATAAAAAAGAAATTGCATTAAAGGCACTTAATGATATTGAGAATCCTACTCAAAATTCCTCCTCTCCAATGAATTTTCTTTCTAAGTATCTCCCTGAGAAAGTATTACAAGCCCTTGTTGAAATGAACATTGTTCCCAATTCAGCCACAACGGAAATTTTATCTGCTAATCATTTATGTACAATGGGTGTTAGCTCAAATGTAGAGGATTTTTTAATGCAATCTTTTAGGCTTGGATTAGCAGACTTAGGAGCGATGATTATAGCATCAGAACTTCAAGATACTCTTCTTTTACCAGCTCAGTTAGTTGCTTCAAAAACAGGCTTAGGAGTTTTAGAGGAAACAAAGGTAAATATTTTATTGATAGGACATATTCCTCTATTAGGTGATAGAATTATTCAATTATCCACCTCTGATGAAATAATAGATAGGGTTAAGAATCAAGGAGCAAGAGGAATAAATGTATTTGGTATAGGCTGTGTAGGAAATGAGCTTTTGGGGCGATGTGGTATCTATTGTATAGGAGGTGCATATCAACAAGAATTTGCCCTCAGTACAGGTTTAGTTGAAGTGGCAGTAGCAGATTTTGGTTGTGTGTATCCTAACTTGCAAGAAATAGCAGATTCCTTCCATACAAAATTTATTAATACTCAAGGGATAAAAGATATAGATAATAAAGCTATGGAGGTTGTAGATATAGCTATTAAAAATTTTACAAGGCGTAAAGAAACTACTTCTTTAGCTTCTTCCAAAAAACCAATAACCTTTTCTGCCGGCTTCTCATTTGAAGAAGTTATTGATATTTTAGCTAAGCTGAATTCAAATGACCCTTTAAAACCTTTCCTTGACTGGCTTGTATCTGATGAAATACATGGTTTGGCTTTATTAATTGGGTGCACAAAGCTTGAATCTGCTTATCTACAAATAATTAAAGAACTTCTGAAAAAAAATATATTAATATTAGGTGCAGGGTGCAGTATTTATTCTTGTATTGAAGCAGAACTTCTAAATGCTAATGCTGCGGTTGAATGTACAGGTAGAGAGTTGGGGAATGTTCTATGTAGTTTAGCAAAAATATCTAAGGTTGAAAAGGCGCTACCTCCTATCTGGCATTTTGGAAGTATCATTAACTTTGCACATATCTTAAAGCTTATATTTGCTATATCTACAAGACTTGATATCCGTCTAAAAGATATTCCAATAGTAGCTATAGTAAATGAATTGGGGATAGAAAGACCAACTTCTATTGGCTTTGGCCTTTTAACATTAGGAATACCAATACATTTTGGATTGAACAAATCAATTCTTAATACTAACTTAATTGCCAATGTATTAACTAAAAAAACATTAGAGTTATTTGAAGGAAGTGTTATTTTAGAGACTGACCCGTTACAAGCAGCTAAGTTACTTATAGGTTGCATTGATGAAAAACGCATTGGATTAAATATTTGAAATTGGTAACTGGTAACTATTTAACCAATCACCATTTAAGGAGAGGATAAGATTTATGGATATTTTTGTTTCAATTATTTTATTTGGGCTAAGTATAGGATTGATACTTATCTCTTGTTTCTTTTTCAATAATTCTATGGAGTGGTTAGGGAAAAGATTTGAATTAGCCGAAGGAATTATTGGAGGTATACTATCAATAACAGCAACATCCATCCCACAGATTATAATTCCTTTAATAGCATTCATTTTCTTAAGGGGAGCAGAAACCATACAGATTGGTGTTGGAGCTATCATTGGAGCACCATTTGTATTATCTACTTTAGGATTTGCTGTAATTGGATATACAGTTATAGCACTGGCTAAAAAAGGCGACCGGGCAATGGAAATAGAAGCTGATTTTATCATTATATCAAGAGATCTGAAATTCTTCTTGATTACCTATTCATTTGCAATATTTGCTGGTTTGCTTGCAGATAAAGCTCCAAAGATATTTATTGGGTTTATGTTATTGACAATATACGGTTATTATCTATATCGAAATATAGTTTATGAAGAGCGGGTAGGAGAAGAAGTTCATACCCCTTTATATTTCACTCCTCGTAGTGGAGAGGTTACTTTAGAAATTATTCTTTTTCAACTTATATCCTCTTTAGCTACCTTAATAGGAGGGGCATGCTTATTCATCCATACAATGGAAGAAATGGCTATTTCGGCAGGAGGTGATAAATCTTTATTGATAGGATTAATTTTAGCTATTATTTTCGTACCTATTGTGATTGAACTCCCTTCAAGAATTAATTCAATTAGCTGGTTAAAAGAAAGTAAAGATACACAGACATTAAACAATATAATTAGCTCAATGATATTTCAAGCATGTGTTTTAGTAATGATAGGTATTTTATTCAGTCCATGGAGATTACAAGGGATAGCATTACTGGTGGGAAGTATTCCTATACTGGCTACTGCTATTACCTACATTACAATGACTATCCAAGAAAAGGTCAATCCTTATGTTTTATTAGGAAGTGGTGGATTTTACTTGGTATTTATTTTAGCCTTGTTCTTTGTGTAATTTATGTATACTGGACACTGCCATTAACTGAGCTATTTAGGGACGGTTTATTTTCATTGTTTTCCCTGTGATTTCTTTTGGAAATTAGAAATTGGAAATTAGAAATTAGGTCTTCACTTCTTTCCCCAATTTCTAATTTCATATCCATTTTTTAACCGCAAGCTTTCACGCTAAAGTGAACCGTC
>JBFMDD010000173.1:7562-23017 GCA_040754115.1 bacterium | reverse complement strand
AGCATAGGAGGAGACCAATGTCAAGTATTTTTGTTAAAAAATTTGCAGATTTTTTAATGAGTTAAGTATTTATATATCAAGTGGTTAAAGGTATAGAGAAGAGGTCACTCGCCGATTTAAGGTTAATACCTTTTAGCTACTTTTTTAGCCGCCAGACTTAGAAAAAAGCCATTAATACTTGACGCTCATGAGCTATGGACAGAACAAGCACCAAAGCCAAAAGATATCTTTTTTAAAATAGAAAGAGTATGGGCACAACTGTTAGAAAGATTATTAATTAGTCGCGTGGATAGAGTTGTTACTGTCAACGACTCACTTGCTCAAATATTAGCCTCTCGCTATCATATCCCAATGCCGGTTGTATTAATGAACTGTTCCTACACCCTCCCTGAGGTAAAAAGTGATAAAATTAGACAAAGATTAGGGCTGAATGATGA
Organism: bacterium; assembly: GCA_040754115.1. GTDB lineage: Bacteria > UBA9089 > CG2-30-40-21 > CG2-30-40-21 > SBAY01 > JBFMDD01. The sequence continues at coordinate 22,580 of JBFMDD010000173.1, read as the reverse complement.
TAGAAAGATTATTCTTTATCAGGGAGGATATGCTTATACAACAAAGGCATTAGAGGATTTAGTTCTCAGTGCCCAGTTTATTCAAGATGGTATTATTGTGTTTATGGGATTTGGGAATACCCAAAAACTTGAGTCTCTGATTGAAGAAAAAGGGCTGGCGTCAAAGGTTAAAATCCTTAATCCCGTTCCACACTGGGAACTTCATGAATATGTTAGCTCTGCTGATGTAGGAGTAATTCCACTTATTAATAATAATTTAAACAATTATCTTTCAAGTCCAAGCAAGATATTTGAGTATTTAATGGGAGGGGTTGCTATTGCTGGCAATGATTTCCCAGAGATTAGAAAAATAGTTGGTGATTCTGCAGGAAAATTCTTTGACTCCCTTGCTCCTGAAGATATTGCCAGGGTAATAAATGAGATGATTGCAGATGAGAATAAATTAGAGATGATGAAGCAAAATGCCCGTCAGACGGCTTTGACTAAGTATAACTGGGAAATGGAATCAAGAAAGTTATTAGACTTGTATAAAGATATCTTTGATGAGACAAGAGAAAAGAGGAGAAAATAAAAGCAATGTGTGGCATTGCTGGAATTTATAATCTGAATAATGAACCTGTATCCCAGGATACTCTTAAAAGGATGTGTGATATAATCCGTCATCGGGGACCTGATGATGAAGGACAGTGGGTAGATGGAAATATTGGATTTGGACACCGCAGGCTTTCTATCATTGACCTATCTCCTGCCGGACATCAGCCGATGAGTAATGAAGATAAAACTGTCTGGATTACCTATAATGGTGAGGTGTATAATTATATTGAATTACGGTCAGAGTTAGAGGCAAAAGGGCATTGTTTTAACTCCCACACAGATACGGAGGTTATAATCCACGCCTATGAAGAATATGGCGAAGAATGTTTAAATAAATTTAATGGTATGTTTGCGTTTGCTATCTGGGATAGCAGGCAAAATAAATTATTTTGCGCCCGTGATAGATGTGGTGTAAAACCGTTTTATTATTATTTTGATAATCAAAGATTTTTATTTGCCTCTGAAATTAAAGCCATTATTGAAAATAAGACTATTGAAAAAAAGCCAAATAATCAGATAATTTGCGATTATTTAGTTTATGCCTATCTTGACCATACCGATGAAACCTTTTTTGCTGGGATTAAGCAATTACTCCCAGCTCATTATCTGCTGATTAAAGATGGAAAACTGGTGATAAAAAGATATTGGGACTTGAATCCTGAAGAAAAATATGAACCATTGGATGACTCAAAATGTGCTCAAAGATTCTATGAGTTATTTGAGGATTCCATCCGATTGAGACTGCGAAGTGATGTACCGGTAGGAACATGCTTGAGTGGTGGGCTTGATTCGTCTTCCATCGTTTGTGTGGTCAACAATCTTCTTTTGAAGAAGCAGAAAACCTTTTCTTCTTGTTTTGAAGACAAAACCTATGATGAACGAAACTTTATCCACGAGGTAGTCAACAAAACTCAAGTAGATGCAAACTTTACATTTCCTGATGGTAATAAATTATTTGATATTATTCCACAGGTAATCTGGCATCAAGAAGAACCATTTGGTTCAACCAGTATCTTTGCCCAGTGGCATGTAATGCAGTTAGCAAAAGAAAAGGGAGTGATTGTGCTTTTGGACGGACAAGGAGCAGATGAACTTTTAGCCGGCTATCACGGCTATTATGACTATTATTTCACAGATTTAATTAAAACCTTTCAATTTAAACGATTAATTAAAGAACTTGACCTGTATTCCAAATATCATTCGTATTCAAAACTATCTACTCTCATAAGGCTACTAAGACCATTTCTTCCGTACGGTTTAAGCAGTTATCTAAAATCTATCCTTAAAACAAAGCTCTCAGGCTGGGTAAATCCTGATTTTGTTAAAACCTATCAAAGGAAGCTAACTCCTGTCCAAAAATATAAAGGTTGTTTAGATAATCATCTTTATCAATTTTTTATTACCAGTAGCCTTCCCGCATTACTTCATTATGAAGATAGAAATTCAATGGCTTTTTCTGTCGAGGCACGGCTACCTTTTTTAGACTATCGGCTGGTAGAATTTATCTTCTCATTACCCTCCTCTCAAAAAATTAGAGATGGTATCACCAAGATTGTCCTCAGAAATGCCATGAAAGGTATTTTGCCAGAAAAGGTAAGAATGAGGATGGATAAGATGGGTTTTGTTACACCTGGAGATGTATGGTTTAGAACAGTAGCAAAGAATAAAATATTAGAGATATTTAATTCTGATAGTTTTATAAATAGAGGTTATTTTAATGTAGAGGAGATAAAGAAGGAATTTGAGCGGCATTGTCGTGGAGAAAAAGATCTGCACTTTACTATCTGGCGCTGGATAAATTTAGAATTGTGGCTTCAGAAATTCTTTGCTTGATTGTAATCGTTCTGCGGTTAGCAATCAGCAGTCAGCAATATATTGTACAGAAACGACAAGCTTTGGTAAGCGTTTAGTTATCAGGTGTCAGCAGTTTGCTGACATCAGTTAATAGCAGGACAGTAGTGCTTTGTCACAGAAATTATTAAAGGAATTAAACCACAAAGGTCACGGAGGAGGAAGAGGTTAAGAAGTTGAGAAGCCTGTCCTGGCGACAGGCATGGATAAGAAATTGAGAAATCAAGATTTAAAAATCTCATCCTCTTATCTTCTCATCTTCTTATTTTCTTAAATTCTGTGTTCTCTGTGGTTAAATTTAACAATTAATGTGACAAAACACTACTAATTTATATTCAGCCGTTTCTTGAACCAGTTAATAGTGTTTGTAATTCCTTCTTCAAAGCCTACCTTTGGTTCCCAGTCAAGAAGTTGTTTAGCTTTAGTAATATCTGGTCTTCGTTGTTTAGGGTCATCTGTTGGTAGTAGTTTATATACTATCTTACTTTTACTATTAGTAATTTCGATTATTTTCTTTGCAAATTCTAAGATAGTCATTTCATCTGGATTGCCAAGATTGACCGGCTCATAGCAATTTGAACACATCAGTTTATATATTCCCTCAACCATATCTGATATATAGCAAAAACTTCGAGTTTGATTTCCATCACCAAATACAGTTAATGGTTCCTCTGCTAATGCTTGTGGTATAAACGCTGGTACCACTCGTCCATCATGTAATCTCATTCGCTCACCGTAGGTATTGAATATCCTTGCAATACGAGTATCTAATCCATGTATCAAGTGATATGCCATAACTAATGCCTCTGCAAATCGTTTCGCCTCATCATATACCCCTCTTGGACCAATAGGATTTACATTACCCCAGTAACTTTCTGGTTGAGGATTAACCAATGGGTCACCATAGACTTCTGATGTGGAAGCAAGTAAATAGGAAGCTTTCTTGTATTTTGCTAATCCTAAGGTTTTATGAGTGCCTAATGCACCTACTTTTAAAGTCTGAATAGGGTATTTTACATAATCAGCTGGGCTGGCTGGAGAGGCAAAGTGAAGAATAAAATCTATATCGCCATCTACATAAATAAATTCTGTGACATCATGCTTATAAAATTTGAATTTCTCACTTCGAATATGAGCTATATTATCTATCGTCCCTGTGATAAGGTTATCCATACAGATAACCTCATGTCCCTTATTTAGTAAATAATCACATAAATGTGAGCCTAAAAATCCAGCACCACCTGTAATTAAAATTCTCATCCACTCTTTACCTTCCAATCATAATTAAAATCATTATCAAATGGATCAATTCTTAATTCATCTGGTTCGGCATAATTGTACAATTCAGTTGGTATATTAAGTATATAAGCAGGTTCGTTTCCTAACGCCATAAAGCCATGCCATACAAGAGGTGGAATTTGTACCAGTTGAGGGTTTAATTCAGTAATTATAACTGACTGTGTTTGTTTATATGTAGGTGAGGTTTCTCTGCAGTCATAGAGCCCAATTTTGACACTGCCTTTAACTAAAAACATGTTATCAGTCTGTTTTTGATGTGCATGCCATGCCTTGACTACACCAGGATTACAAGTAGTAAGGTAGAGCTGTCCAAATTGTTTAAAATGCTCTGCATCTTTGCGTAATATCTCAATTAGAAATCCTCGCTCATCTACATGTGGAGTTAATTTAATAATTTTAACACCTTCAATCATCTTGTTAATCCTTTCTTTTTTGTTTAACTTATGTCCTCTATCTTCCAATTCCCTGATACATAAATCCTAATTCTTTCATTTTACCTGGGTCATAGATATTTCTTCCATCAACAATGACCGGATTAGCCATTTCATCTTTAACTTTAGCTAAATCTATCTCCTTAAATTCATTCCACTCGGTCATAATAACTATGCAATCACATCCTTGTGCAACTTCATAAGGGTCTTTACAAAAAGTAACATTTTTAAGTATTTGTTTTGCCTTTTCCATAGCTACAGGGTCAAATGCCTTTATAATCGCTCCTTCTCTTTGTAACATTTCAATAACATCTATTGATGGAGCCCGTCGCATATCATCTGTATTGGGTTTAAAAGATAGACCCCAAATACCTATCTTCTTATCCTTTAATATCCAAACAGCCTTTTTTACCTTTGTTACAACAAGTTTTTTCTGCTCATTATTTATATTCTCCACTTCTTTTAGGAGTTTAAAATCATATCCATATTTTTGTGAGATGTGAATAAATGCGGATAGGTCTTTTGGGAAGCATGAACCTCCAAAACCTGCACCAGCATTTAAGAAGCTTTTACTTATCCGAGAATCATAACCCATTCCTTCTGCTACCTTTATTACATCTGCTCCTGTACGTTCACATATATTAGCTACAGCGTTAATAAATGATATTTTGGTAGCTAAGAATGAATTAGAGGCATGTTTGATTAATTCTGCACTTTTGATATCAGTAACGATAATTGGTGCTTTAAAAGGTGCATATAATTCGCGCAATATTTTTTCAGCTCTTGGAGACTCTACCCCAATAACTATACGATCTGGATTCATAATATCATGGACTGCGCTACCTTCTCGTAAAAACTCAGGATTTGATGCTACATCGAATTCTACTTTATGTTTATTATTTATCTTGACAGTATGTTTTATCCACTCACCAGTTTCCACCGGGACAGTACTTTTTTCTACGATTAGTTTATAGGTTTTCATCGTTTGGGCTATTTCTTTAGAGACATTTTCAACAAAAGATAGGTCTGCATCTCCATCTGGTAAAGGTGGTGTATTTACAGCAATGAATATAATATCTGATGTCTCTATCCCTTCCTCTATTGAAGTTGTAAAAGAGAGTCTATTCTTGTTGACATTTCTTTCTATCATCTCATTTAGCCCAGGTTCATAAATAGGGACACCACCACTTTTTAATATCCTAATTTTCTCTTCATTATTATCCACGCAAATAACATTATTCCCTAAATCAGCAAAGCAAGTTCCTGTAACTAAACCCACATATCCGGCTCCAATAAAACAAATTTTCATTGAGATATTTCCTCCTTTCTTTGTACTCAAAGACTCTTGATCTTGCCTTTGGAATTTGCCAATAGGAGAGTTCATCGAGATAATCTTTCTTCTCTCTATGTTATAACTTTTCTACTTGCTTATAGCCAAACGGGTTCTCTCCCCTTCGGCCACAATTAAATCACCTAAATATTTAGCTAAATATTCAATAGTTTCTTTAATCATTTCTCGCGTCAACCTACTCTCTTCTGCCATTGTTTTTGCCAATGTTTCTCGTGTTAATTTGGTTTCATGTTTTAGTGTTTTATTATTCACTACCCCATAGATAGCTAAAAATACCCCTAATATTGTGGCTGCTGTGCCTACCAATACTAATGCTTCCCAGAAGTTCATTGCCCTGTCCTCCTTTTAACTCCTATCTTCTATAATTTCCTTTACCATTTGAAGTAATCCTTTATCAGGAGTTACATAACAAGTTTTACAACCTGCCCTTTTGCCTGCTTCTATATCTTTATCTTCATCTCCAATCATCCATGAGTTTTTAAAATCTATCTTAAAGTCTCTATCTGCCATCTCTAACAATCCATGTTTAGGTTTTCGACAATTACAATTATCCTCTTGCCGATGTGGGCAGTAATAAATAGCATCGATGTGAGCTCCATAGTCTTTTAGCTCGTTAAGCATTTGTTGATGAATCTGGTGTAATTCTTCTTCATTAATTATTCCTTTGCCAATACAAGCCTGGTTTGTAACAACAATTACCTTAAATTGAGCTTGATTTAGCAATTTTATTGCTTCTTTTACATTAGGTAGAAAAACAAATTCCTCCCAGCTCTTCACATAATCATTTATTATTTTTTTATTAATCACTCCATCGCGGTCTAAGAAAACAACCTTATTTCTTATCACCATTTAACCCCTTCAAATCCTATTTTTATACCATTCTACGGTCAACCGCAAGCCTTCTTCAAAACCAATTTTAGGTTCATATCCGAGGCAACTTTGAGCCTTTGATATGTCTGCTAAAGAATGTCTAACATCTCCCGGTCTTGGGTCAGTATGTATCGGTTTAATATCTACATTGAATATTTTAGCTAAAAATTTAGCTAATTCATTAATAGTTACCCTTTGTCCACAAGCGATATTAAATGTTTCTCCTAATCCTGCAGTAGATTTAGTCGCCATAATGTTAGCTTCAACTACATTGTCTATAAAAGTAAAATCTCTGGATTGTCCACCATCGCCATAAATCACAGGTTCTTTTCCTGCTATCATTGCAGTAATAAACTTTGGTATTACAGCAGCATAGGTAGATGTGGGGTCCTGGTTAGGGCCAAAGACATTAAAGTATCTTAAAGATACAGTTTGTAGTCCATAAATAGTATAGAATAAATGACAGTATTGTTCAGCAGTAAGTTTTGTAACGGCATAAGGTGAAAGAGGAAAAGGATTCATATCCTCCCGTTTAGGTAAAATAGGTGTATCTCCATAAACAGATGAGGAGGAGGCATAAATCACTCGTTTTACCCCTAAATCTCTTGCCGCTATTAGGATATTTAAAGTTCCAGTAATATTTACTTCATTTGATGCAAGAGGGTCTTTAACTGACCGTTCTACTGATGGAAGTGCTCCTTGATGAAGACAGTAATCTACATCTTTTAATGCCTTTTTGACAATATCAAAGTTAGTAAAGTCCCCTTCAATCAACTCTATTCTATCTAAAAACGCAGAAATATTCTCCCGCTTACCTGTAGAAAAGTTATCTAATACTTTAATTTTGCTTCCTTCCTCTTTAACTAACCTGGCAACAATATTTGAGCCAATAAATCCTGCTCCACCAGTAACTAAATAAGTCGTCATATATCACCTCTTTATTAGTAATCAGTAGACAGTAGACAGTAGACAGTAGACAGTAGACAGTACTTTCTGTCTACTGTTCACTGTTCACTGTCTACTGTTTTACTACTTTCCCATGCCTATTCGTTGAGCTTTCTGGAATATCTTTCCTTCTGTTTTAATAGCAGGGGCAATAATCAATTCTACCAATTGCATTTCTTGTATATTTTTAGCCCCACACATACCCATAGCAGTTCTCAGAGCTCCAATAATATTTTGAGAACCATCATCTAGGTGGGCAGGGCCATAGAGTATTTCTTCTAATGTACTGGTAGTACCAACATATATACGTGTTCCTCGTGGTAGATTTCTATGTGGTGTAGCCATTCCCCAATGATAGCCTTTTCCTGGAGATTCTTTAGCCTTAGCAAAAGCAGAACCTATCATTACCGCATCAGCACCAGAGGCAAATGCCTTACAAACATCTCCTCCTATTGACATACCACCATCGGTGATAATAGAAACATACCTGCCTGTTTGTTTATAATAGAAGTCTCTTGCCGCAGCACAATCAGCAGTTGCACTAACTTGAGGAATACCTACGCCTAATACTCCACGAGTCGTACATGCAGCACCAGGTCCTACACCAACTAATAATGCATCAATACCAGTATCCATAAGTTCAAGGGCAGATTCGTAAGTAACACAATTACCTACTATTAATGGAATGGATAATTTCTTTTTTAACTCTTTAAAGTTCAATGAAGGTTTATCTTTTGAGATGTACTTTGCAGTTGTCACCGTTGACTGAACAACAAATATATCAGCCCCTGAGCTTTGAGCTATTTCAGCAAATCTTTGTGCTCGTTGTGGAATTGAAGATACAACGGCTACAGCTCCTGCTTCCTTAATCTCTTTAATTCTTTTTTCGATTAACTCTTCTTTAATAGGTTCTTTTTCATATATTTCCTGAAGTATATTAGTAGCATCTTTTGGAGATGTGGAGATAATCTTTTCTATCACACTTTTTGGCTCACTATACCGAGTTTGAATTCCTTCTAAATTTAAAACTCCAAAACCACCCATTTTACTCATTTTAATAGCAAATCCTACATCTACAACTCCATCCATAGCAGCAGCGATAATAGGAATCTCAAATTTTAAATTGCCTAATTTCCAATGAATATCTACATCATCTGGATCAATAGTTACAATTCCAGGAGATATTGCTATCTCATCGAAACCATAACATCTTCGAGCTTTACGTCCTCTACCTATCCACATACCCATTTTAAAATCACCCCCTTATGAAATATAGTAGGCTCTCGGATAAAATTGAGCGTTGATTTTATTGCCCTTCCTAACAAGGAACAAGGTGCAAGGAACAGGGGCTTTCCCTACTCTTCACCTCTTGCCCATTGATTTCACAAGTGCTGTTTCCACTCCCATTAGCATCTTTCTCTTTTCCATTCACCTTAATCCTTGAACCTCTATCCTTGAACCTTTTTATCCAAAAACCTTCAATATAAAGTATACAAGATTTATTCTCATTCGTCAAGTGAAATTAATAAATCAAGTAGAAACTTCCCTTATCGCAAGATACCTAATTTACCACTCTTTATTACCTCCAAGTTACTCTCAATCACATAAAGATAAATGCCGCTGGCAATTCCAGCAGGTTGCCATCTGGCATTACCAGTAACATTATCTCCCCTAATTGTTGTAACAAGTTCTCCTGCAATGGTAAAGATTTTAATAATTGAGTTGTCTGGTAGATGAGCAAAGGTAATTTGTTTATCTTTTGAATAATAGAGTGGGTTAGGATAGACTATAATTAAGGGAAAGGGAAGAGGGGAAGGATTTATCAATAGATCGGCTGTCATGGTAGATTGAGAATTACTAATATTAGCTACACCTATATGGGTTGAATTACCATAGTAATCTTTACTATCAGGTATAGAATAGTCATTAAATATCCTATTACTATAATATGTATCACCTGAATTACCTCTATTTATATTTTTCTCAAGCTCCCAATTCCCATCTGCTTGCTCAACAGCAACTAAATAGTGGTTATAAGGAAGAGGATTTAATCCAGGATACCATTGATGTTTATTCCATTCATTTGAATTAGTATAATAATAATTCTTAATCTTTTCATCTACATGATAGATAAGTAATCCACTACCTGGTAGATAACTATCAAATCCTACCTTTTGTCGGTTCTCTACCAGGAAATATTCTTTATCTGGCACACCATCTTTCCATAGCTTATAAATAGTAGGGTATGTTTCTACTTGTGGAATTTGAGCATTATTAATATCTGTAGTCACCATATTAGGGGTTACCCAACCCATCTGAATTTTGCACCAGGCATCAGGATGCGCTGGTGTTACTCCATTATTATTCCAAATACCAGAAGCCATTAAACTCCAGTTTCCTATTCCCGCAGAATCATTATCCGTATCATATAAATCAGGTAATCCTAATAGATGTCCTACTTCATGCGAGAAGACACCAATTTTACCATTTTCAGGACACATAGCATAAGCAGTAATATATTTATTATCAACTACAATGGGAGAAGACAATTTACCCATATGTGACCAAATATCATTTCCACCTTCTTCACCACCTTTGCCAGCATGAACAACAATGAGTAAATCCACAAATCCATCATTATCCTTGTCATACTGGGCAAAATTAACAGAAGGATCAGCTTTATTTATTGCTTCTCTTGCTAATTGTGGTCCCTTTTCAATGGGAATATAAAAACTATAATTATTATCTGCAGTATACCAACCACTTATTTCACCAATAATATCTAATTTACCATAAGAAGATTCACAATAATAATCTCTCATACTACCTGAAGAATAAGTTCCTTTAGAGAAAAGGAGGTCAGAAAAATGGGATAATAGAGTAGTAGCATTCTTATCAGAGAATTGAATACCAAGTACAATGGCACTTTTTGTTCCGATTACCGCCTTTGTTATAGGTAAAGGTCTATCAATAAACTTAGGTTTTTTAGCAAGAAGTTTACTTATCTCTTCAAGTCTTCCTTCTTTCTTCAATTTTTCCAATAAATCAGGATGTGGTGGGCATAAAGACACTTCTCCATAGGAAATATCTATATTCATACAACATAGATTCAGACAAATCACTATCAAAATCCATAGTTTAAAAAACCACATATTAATCCTCCTATTAATCCTCCTCGTATAATATATATTTGTTGGTTATTTTGAATCTAACATTGATTTTCTAAAGTCCAGCCTCAAATGAGGATGTATGGTTCATCTTCTTTCTTTAATCGGATAATTTCCATTAAAGCACGCCAGACAAAAAGCTTTATTATGCTTTTCAACAGGTTTTAGAAGTCCATCGATACTTAAATACCCTAATGTATCTACCTCCATAAAATTCCTTATTTCTTCAATGGAGTTATTAGAGGCAATTAATTCTTTTGAGGAAGGGGTATCAATACCATAAAAGCAGGAAAACCTAATAGGCGGAGAGCTTATCCGAAGGTGAATCTCTTTTGCTCCGACATTGCGTATCATCTTCATTATCTTCTGGCAGGTAGTACCGCGGACGATAGAGTCATCAACCACTACTACCTTTTTATTTTCAATTACCTCGCGAACTGGATTTAACTTTATCTGGACCCCTACCTCCCGTATCGACTGCTCTGGGTCAATAAATGTTCTGCCAACATAGTGATTACGAATCAATCCTAACTCATAGTGTATTTTAGATTCCTCTGCAAAACCCATAGCTGCTGAAACACCTGAGTCTGGAATAGGGATAACTACATCTGCATCTACCGGATGTTCCCTGACTAATTGTCTGCCTAATTCTTTTCTTATCTTATATACATTTTCACCAAAAATTTTACTATCAGGTCGAGCAAAGTAGATATATTCAAATATACATTGTGCCTCTTTTTCTGGCATGTATTTTCCTTCTGTAAACAGGTCATATTGATAAGAAGGGACAGCCTCATAAGATTTCAGCCCTTTACGATTGATAATAACCATCTCTCCTGGTTCTACATCACGAATATATTTAGCCCCAACCATATCTAAGGCACATGTTTCTGAAGCCAATACATAAGCCCTTTCCAATCTACCAATACACAGAGGTCTAAATCCAAATGGGTCACGGACGCCAATTAATTCATTAGGAGTCATTAAAAGTAACGAATACGCCCCTTTAACATTTGATAAAGCATCACTTATAGCCTCATGTAAATCTGACATTTTAGAATGTGAAATAAGTTGTACAATAACCTCTGAATCAGAAGTAGTTTGAAAAATAGCACCTTCTTTTTCTAACTTATTTCGTAGGTATTTAGTATTAACCAAATTGCCATTATGCCCAATTGCTAATTGCCCTCTTCCAGATATGATGGTAAGAGGTTGTGCATTTTCAATGTGAGTACCGCCGGTGGTAGAGTATCTAACATGTCCCATAGCTATTTTCCCTTCTATCTCGCGTACTCGTTGATTATCAAACACATCAGTAACTAATCCCATTCCCCGATGACGAATTAATGTATTACCATCTGAGGTAACAATCCCTGCACTTTCCTGTCCGCGATGTTGAAGTGCAAAAATACCCAGATATGTCATTCTGGCTGCCTTTGGATGTCCATAGATGCCAAAGATACCACATTCATCCTTGAATTTATCCTCTTCCATGTGATCTCCCTCTATCTAAGAAAGTGAGCAGAGAAATCTCTTTTTCAAGAGATTCACATAGCTCCCATTCCCCTTCTTACACCAATGCATAGCCTGAATGGTTACAATAATTTTGACTCTAACAGCTTAAATCTTTCCTCTGTCTTTTTCAAAGATACAGCCTTTAATCTCGGAAGTATATCTTCGTCTTTTAATTCTTTAATAGTTTGTGCTATCTCTTCTGAACCAATCCTATCCTTAGTTTTTTCTAATTTAAAGATAGTTTTAGCAATAATTCCTCTACCGTAGCGTGTTACTAAATCAATTATAATAAATATAGATGCCGGATAGAATAAATACTCAGCTTCTTTAAATGTCTGGTAGTCTGTAAGGTCTATTGTATCTGGTTTTGGATTTATCTTAGAGGATAATTTAAGCACCCTTGGATATTCATAATTAAAAAATGCATGCCTATCAAGTTCCTGCCAACACAAAAATCCAATGTATCCACCTATTCCTTCTGCAAACCAGAGGGCATCATCTTTTAGATTTAATCTTCCTTTTAGGATACCTTTAACAAGCTCTTTTGGAATATTATATACCACTCGAAATCGCGTCTTTGGGTCTCGAAATGGAAATCCTACCTCTCCTACTACCGGGTAACATAGTACCCCATCTATTGAGGCTAACCCTTCATTTGTATATTTTAAAAATATATCATCTATATCTTCACAAAAGACTAACCCATAAGTCTGATAAGATAGAATTTTATGTAGTGGAATTTCCAGTACCTTTTCTATCAATTCATATTCTTTTACTAAAATCTCTAATATTCGCTCAGCTAATTTTTCTTGAGTTGTATTTCCTTTAGGATAGAATATTTCTACTATACTTTTCTTTAGAGGTTCTTTTGAAATTTGTAAATGAGTAATAGTTTGATTTTCATTTTCTTTGGACTTTTTATATACCAAAGAACTAATTCCAAGAAGTAATGTAGTAGCAATTACTCCACATATAACTCCTTGAATAAATTCTTTATGCATATTTTACCTCTATCGATTTAAATTTCCAATTCCCAATCTTTAATTTACAATTCTACATTCGCAGAATGTCGCCTAACTTACTGTATCGCAAGAGTGTTAACTGAGTCAAACCTTAATTACTCTCTATGCTAAACTATCAATCATTTGAGTCAATGCTGCCCCTGCTGGCACCATAGGGAAAACATTTTCTTCCTCTTCTATTCTAAAGTCAATTAGCACAGGTTTTGGTGATGCAATTGCCTGTTCTAATGCCTTTCTTACCTCCTTTTCTTCAGTTACCAGGATACCTTCTGCCCCATAAGCTTCTGCTAATTTGACAAAGTCAGGAGATATAGCTAAGGAGGTATAAGAATATTTTTTATTAAAGAAAAGCTCCTGCCACTGTCTGACCATCCCCAAATATTGATTATTAAGGATAGCAACATTTACAGGTAATTTATACTGAACAGCGGTACTCAACTCCTGAATATTCATTTGAATGCTGCCATCTCCGGCTATGTCGAATACAATTTTATCTGGATTCCCAACCTGTGCACCAATAGCTGCTGGTAAGCCATAGCCCATTGTCCCTAACCCACCAGAAGATAGGAAATGTTGAGGATAATCACATTTATAATATTGAGCTGCCCACATCTGGTTTTGCCCTACCTCGGTAGTGATAATAGCCTTGCCTTTTGTTACTTTACAAATCTCCTCAATTATAAACTGTGGTTTCAATTTACCATCATGTTTTTTATAAGTCAATGGATATTCTTTCTTCCAATCCTCTATCTTTTTAAGCCATGCTTGGATATTTCCTGGTTTTACCAGCTTATTTAATTCTTTTAAGACGCACTTGACATCACCTACAATTGGGTTATGAGCCTTTACATTTTTACTAATAGATGATGGGTCAATATCAATATGTATGATGGTTCCATTCGGAGCAAATTCATCTAATTTACCTGTTATTCTATCATCAAATCGTGCCCCAATAGCAATAATTAAATCTGTCTCAACCATTGCGAAATTAGCATATTTAGTTCCATGCATCCCTAACATCCCTAAAGACAATTTGTGAGTTCCTGGAAACCCACCTATGCCCATCAGTGTAGTAGTAACTGGGATAGAAGTTTTTTCTGCTAATTCTATCAGCTCTTTAGATGCCTTAGAGAGAATCACACCACCACCTGCATAGATGACTGGTTTTTTAGCCTTTTGAATTAATTCTGCCGCTCGTTTTATCTGTCCAGGATGTCCATAATAAGTAGGATTATAACCACGAATCTCGGCTTTATCTGGATATTTATATTCTGCAGTTCCAGTACTTACATCTTTAGGTAAATCAATAAGTACAGGTCCTGGTCTGCCAGTAGAGGCAATATGAAATGCCTCTTTTACTATTCCTGCTAAATCTGATGTTTTTTTAACTAAATAATTGTGTTTGGTGACAGGTCGTGTAATTCCCACGATATCTGCTTCTTGAAATGCATCGTTTCCTATCATTGGTGTAGGAACCTGGCCTGTAATAGCTATTATGGGGATAGAGTCCATGTATGCGGTAGCAATTCCTGTGACTAAATTAGTCGCTCCAGGTCCTGATGTAGCAATGCAAACACCTACTTTACCTGTAGAGCGAGCATAGCCATCAGCGGCATGTGCTGCCCCCTGCTCATGTCTAACCATAATAAATTTAATAGGTGCATCATATAAGACATCAAAGATAGGCAGTACTGCTCCACCCTGAAGGCCAAACATTACCTCTACACCTTCTTTAATTAATGATTCAATTAAAATTTGTGCCCCTGTTAATTTAGTCATAATTATTTACTCCTCTATTTTTTCTTTAAAATATACCATATTATATTTAAATATACCATATTATATTTAATTTGTCAACAAACTTTTGCACGAGTCGTAAAATTTATGGGTAAAAAAATATTGAGGGATATTCGTAAGAATGCTACCAACAGATTGCTCCTACGGAGCTTTATTTATATTAGCTCCAGAGGAGC
>JBFMDD010000173.1:0-7462 GCA_040754115.1 bacterium | reverse complement strand
ATTAGCTCCAGAGGAGCGACCTGTTTATTCTTTTTCTCACAATAACCGCACAGGTCGCAAATTTTACATACACCCTCCTGCAAAACTTTGTTGACAATATGAAATCAGTTTGGTATAATCAAAAAGAAGAATTTCGCAACGGTTCACTTTTGGTTGAAAGCTTGCGGGTATCTTAACGATTCTAATCCTGACCTGTCCTGACCCTGAATCAAGTTCAGGGGATTCAGGACCAGGACAGGTTTTGACGATTCGATTATAGGTTATCGGTTATCAGTAATCAGGTTATCGGGTAATCAAGTAGGGTAGGATACCGATTACCAGATTACCGATTACTGATTACCATCCTTGCGATGCAGGTGTAATCTAATCATATGAAATTGTGTAAAAATGAACCGTCCCAGAATTTCTTCTTTTGGTGAATGTTTACATTGCTTACAAATGAGGAGAGGATAATAATTGAAGAAATTATGCTTAATCATCTTTTTATTATTTAGTTGTATTATTTTAGTAGAAGCACAACAAAAGACCATTTCACTTAATGCCTTTATTGATAAAACTGAATTGCCTCTTAATCAAATGCTTACCTTCACTGTTAAGATTTCATGGGAAGGAGAAGAGGAAGAATATGAGGTTGAGAGCATTCAATCCCCTATGTGTAAGAATCTGAAGATAATGGGATATTCATCTGCTAACAAAGTTGAGGCAAGACAAAACCAATTAATTAGTATTAAAGAGTATAAATTTACCTTACAACCTCAAGAATTAGGCATGGGCTATATTGAGCCAGTTATTATCTATTATAAAAAAAAGAATTCAAACCAGCAATATTCCATTAAAACTACTCGAATAGGGGTTGAAATACTCCCTCCAGTAACTTCAAAAGAAGGAAAAGGGAAATATAAGGTGATTGGAATAATATTAATCATTATCCTGATTGGCATTATTGGCTTGATTATCTATTTGTTAAAAAAGAAAGGTTCTCAAGTAGAAGAGGTAGTAGAAGAGGTAAAAACTAAGGAAGAGGAGGCATTAGAAAAACTTAAAACTATTGCTGTTTCAAGGAAGGATTTTGTAGACTATTACTCTAAAATCTCTCTTATTCTTCGTGAGTATTTACAGGCAAAGTTTGATATAAAAACCTTAGAGGTACCCACTAAAGAGATTTTAGATAGCCTAAAACAATTAGACTTGGAGGAGAGTTTAATCACTCAAGCAGAAGAAATCCTATCCGCATGTGATATGGTCAAATTTGCAAAACATGAACCACAACCACCTGAATTAGACCATATCTATGGAAAGGTGGAGAAATTCCTGGAGGGAAATAGGACTTCATGAAATTAAAAATTGGTAACTGGTGACTATTTAACCAGTTACCAATTAACCAATTACCAAAAGAAAGGAGGATGATTATTTTAAATATGCATGAGGAAATTAAGAGATTGCATGAAAGAATCAATAAGGAAAGTGCCTTTGTGGACGATATTTTGAGCGAGATTGGTAAGGTAATTGTTGGACAAAAGTATATTTTGGAAAGGCTACTGATTGGGCTTTTGGGTAATGGCCATATCTTACTGGAGGGAGTGCCTGGGTTAGCCAAGACATTGGCTATTAAAACCCTATCTTCTACTATCCAGACTAAGTTTCAACGGCTACAATTTACACCAGACCTTTTACCTGCTGATTTGATTGGAACAATGGTCTATGAGCAAAAGACAGGCGCGTTTATGGTCAAAAAGGGCCCTATATTTGCTAATCTGATTTTAGCAGATGAGATAAATCGTGCACCAGCTAAGGTACAAAGCGCATTACTTGAGGCAATGCAAGAACGACAGGTAACTATTGGTGAGAATACATACCCTTTGCAAGAACCTTTTTTAGTTTTAGCAACTCAAAATCCTATCGAACAGGAAGGGACTTACCCACTACCAGAGGCTCAGATAGATAGGTTTATGTTAAAAATAAAGATTGACTATCCAAATAGAAACGAGGAATTGGAGATAATGCATCGGATGACTAAAAAAGAAGAGCCTAAAGTAGAACCAATTGTTTCCCCTGCAAGTATCATCAAAGCAAGAGAAGTGCTAAAAGATATTTATATGGATGAAAAGATAGAACAATATATCTTAGATATAGTCTTTGCTACTCGCAACCCAGAAAAATATGATTTAGAAGACCTAAAACCTCTAATTGAATGGGGAGCTTCACCAAGGGCATCTATTTATCTAACATTAACCTCTAAAGCACATGCCTTCTTACGCAGACGAGGGTATGTTACTCCAGAGGATGTACGAGCAATAGCTATGGATGTACTAAGACATAGAATTATTGTTACTTATGAAGCAGAGGCGGAAGAAATTACTCCTGAAGATATTGTCAGGAAAATATTGAATAAGATTGAAGTACCATAGAGAAGGAGACAGTAGAAAGATATTAAAGGAATAACAATATGATTCCAAAAGAGATATTAAAGAAAGTAAAAAGGATTGAGATTAGAACTCGCAATTTAGTCAATGAGATATTCTCTGGTGAGTATCACTCAGTATTCAAAGGCAGAGGGATGGAATTTGCAGAGGTGCGAGAATATCAATTTGGAGATGATATTAGAACTATTGACTGGAATGTTACTGCCAAAATGGCTCATCCGTATGTCAAAAAATATATGGAGGAAAGAGAATTAACTGTTATACTTATTGTAGATGCGAGTTCATCAGGTAAATTTGGTACAGTGGCACAAATGAAAAGTGAGATAGGAATTGAAATATGTGCATTACTGGCTTTTTCTGCTATAAAAAATAATGATAGGGTGGGATTAATTATCTTTACTGATAAAATTGAAAAGTTTGTCCCACCTAAAAAGGGGAAAAAGCATGTATTACGAGTTTTAAGAGAACTTTTATACTTTGAGCCACAGGCTACTAATACAGATATTAATTGTGCTTTAGAATATTTAAGTCGGGTGGTAAGAAAAAAGGCAGTGGTATTTTTGGTCTCAGACTTTTTAGCTAAGGATTATGATAAAGCATTAAAAATTGCCAACAAAAAACATGATGTAATTGCTATTAAAATTACTGACCCAAGAGAGATGGAATTGCCAAATGTAGGTTTTATAGAATTAGAGGATGCAGAAATAGGGGAAGAAATTTTGATTGATACCACCGATTTAGAACTTCGCAATACCTTCCGTGAATTAAATCTTAAAAGACAAACTCAACGCAATAAATTATTTGGCTCTACCGGCATAGACTCAATTGACATACATACAGATAAATCTTATGTAGAACCAATTATGAGCTTCTTTATGATGCGGGCTAATAGATTTAGGTAATAAGAAAATTAAGGAGGAATAAAAAATGAAATGGATTTTTGAAAAGAAGATGATTGTTTTTACAGCAACGATATGTGTTATACTTATTATAATTGTATTCTTACAGTTAGGAAAACAGCAAAAACTAACTCATCCAGACAAGCAAAAGGAATATGCTCATATATTATATAATAAAGGACTTTTCTCTCAAGCTATAAGAGAATATGAACGCTACTTAGAAACTGCTAAACTTAATGACCAAAAAATGGCAAATATTAACTATATCATTGCCAATACTTATATGGATAAGCTGAATGATTATCAGAATGCGTTGGTCTATTACCTGAAGATTAAACATTTCTATCCGCAAACAAAACTTAAATCTGAGATAAATCAGAAGATAGTAGAATGTTTAGAAAGACTTGGCCACTCATTAGATGCTCAACAAGAAATGGAGAAGGCAACCTTAATAGATACACAATTCCCCTCTAAAGAAAAAAAAGGGACGATAATTGCTAAAATAGGTAATAAAGTAATTACTATGGAGGAGTTAAACGCGGAAATAAATAATCTTCCTCCTTACATACAACAAATGTATAATGAAAAAGAAAAGAAGTTAGAATTTCTCCAAAATTACATTGCTAAGGAATTAATGTATGATACTGCCAAACGCAGAGGATACGATAAAGACAAGGAGATTATTGAGCAAACTTTCCAGCTTAAAAAGAATTTGATGGTGCAGAAATTGTTAATTGAAGAGATGAAAGATAAGATTAATATATCAGATAGTGATTTAAAATTATATTATCAAGCTCATAAAGAAGATTTTAAAGAAAAGGAGTTTGAAGAGGTAAAATCTCAAGTAGAAGAGAAACTAACACAAGAAAAACAAAAAGAAGTCTTTGATAAATTAGTTAAGCGGATGATGGAGGCAGAAAAGGTAGTGATATTTGAAGAAATGTTCAAAGAATCTAAGTAATTCCACTGCTTTGACACCATCAAAGTATTTCCTATTGTTAGGTGCTTTAGTAAAATTTTTCATTACAATACAGACTTATGAGAAAAGAAAGACTATGGCTAATTGGGAAAATAGCAGTAAGTACAAGTTTAATTACCTACTTTTTCCAAAAAATAGATATTGCTCAAATGTTCAACTATTTTATTACTTGCCATTTCAGTTGGTTATTGGGGGCAATTATAATATCTTTTTTAGCTTTTGTAGTATGGACATATAAATGGCAAATACTCTTGAAGACATTGAAGGTAGAAATAGAATTCAAAAAACTCTTTTCTCTTAATTTGATTAGCATCTTCTATAGCCTTTTTGTACCAGGAGGACAGATTAGTGGTGAAGTAATTAAAGGGGTTAAATTAATTAACTTATGTAAGAGAAGTAGTGAAGTTTTAGTCTCTATTGCTATGGATAAACTAACAGGTCTCCTGGCATTAGTAATATTAGCATTATGTGGAATATTTGTTCAGCATAGTATAATCAAAGATTATAAATTATTAATAGGAATATTGGCTATTCTGGCAGGTATTACTTTTTTTGCCTTAATTACTTTAAATAGGCAATCAGTTTTTTTGGCAGAGAAGACAGGTCGATTCATTTTCGAAATAGAAAAATTAAGGTTTTTAAAAAAATATATTTTGCCTTTATGGAACTTATTTAAGGCATATAGAAAAGATACGGCATCGATGGGAAAAGTTGTTGGTTATTCTTTTATTTATCAGCTATTAGGGATTATAATTTGTTACTTTGCAGCCTTATCTGTAAAGATCCAAATATCATTTATTGTTTTTATGTGGGTTGCCTCAATAGTTTTTCTTATTCAGGCACTTCCTATTTCTATTTCAGGCATTGGTGTAAGAGAAGGGGCATTCATCTTCTTATTAGCTCAACATCAAGTCCCAACTTCTCAAGCATTAGCTCTTTCACTAATTATATTTGGTATAACGATTATAATTGGTTTAGTTGGAGGAATAATAGAGATTAAAGAGTATTATATTCACTGGAAAGAAAGGAGAATTTTAAATGATTGAATTGTTTTGGCTATTAACCATTGTTTGTGCAGCATTTGCTTTAGGTAGAAGATTAATAATATGTCTTAAAATCCAACCTTTATATTTATTAGAAGAATTTATATTAAATATAGGATTTGGGCTGGGAATATTATCACTCATTATGTTTGGATTAGGATTTTGCAGATTGATATATCATGCTACTGCTTATACCATAATAATTCTATTGGATATTCTATTTATTTATGAGTTAAAGGCAATAATTCCAAGGATAAAATTCATATACTTAAAAAACTTAGATAAAATAAGTACCTTCCTTTTAATTATATTTTGTCTTTGTACATTCTTTAATTTCCTGAAGGGTTATATTCCTCCACTCACCAGTGATGTACTTCTATATCATTTGACATTACCAAGATATTTTATTGAACAGCATCAAATATACAATCTTTCAAGAATATTTCATGCCTCAGAAACTCCATTATTGGTAGAGATGTTATTTATGATAGGGATGTTGTTAAAAAATGATTTAGTAGCTCAATTAATTCACTCTTTATACGGCCTTTTAGGTGCAATAACTATTGCATTAATGACAAAAAGATTCACTAATCTTAATATATCACTCCTATCTGCCATTTTATATAGTAGTTTACCTTCAATTATAGTATATTCTGGAACATGTATGGTAGATATTGGATTAGCATTTTATATAATTTTATCCGTTTATACATCTTTATCTTGGATTGAGTCTTCAAAAAAAGGCTGGTTAATACTATTTGCTATTAGTAGTGGATTTGCTATAAGTACAAAACATTCAGGTGGTATCACTATATTCTTATTGCCGTTAAGTATTATATTTATTAAATTAATCAGTAAAGAAAAACCATTAAATTTGGGTTTGATTATTAAATATAGTTTTATCTTTGGATTATTATTTCTCATAGTTTTTAGTCCATGGATGATTAAATCTTATATTCATACAAATAATCCTGTACTTCCATTTATGTATAAAGTATTTAAACCCACTAATTGGGATCCATTTATAGAAAAGATTCATGCTACTGCCTTAAAAGGTCATGGGTCAGGATTTGTGGGGTTTTTAGATAGGATTAAGAATTTTAAGAAGTATTATCAAGAAGATCCACTTAGACATATTCATAGCCTCTTATATTTTAATATTCAATTTCTACCCTTATTTATTCTTGTTTTATTTATTATCCCTTATTTTAAGAGAAATCCTATGGGTATAAATTTTATCTTAATTTTTTATTTTATTCATTTTTTAATTAGTAGCAAATTTGTCTTTATGCAGGATAGATATCAATTTGTACCAATGTCTCCTGGACTTTGTATATTATCTGCATATTCTATAGGGAATATAATTAAAAGAGGTAGATTCCATAAGCAAATATGTACTATGGTATTAATAGTGTTAATTTGTAGCTGGTGGGTTTATGCTAATGCCTTTTTAACTGCTAAAGGCTGGGGCTATCGGGCATTACCTGTAATCTTTGGTATGGAATCACGGGATACCTTTCTTAGAAAAACCTTAAATTGCTATAGTATGGTTGATTACATTAATACACATCTTTCTATTTCAGATAAGCTACTTTCTATTAATGAAACTCAATGTTATTATTTTAAAGTACAATTTGTTCATTCATTAAGTTTAGAAGGAACAATCATCCATACCTCATCAAACATAGATGAAATATTGAGTAGTCTAAAGAAGAATAACATCTATTATATATTTGTTAGCCGCGATGAGTATTTTTCACAACATCATTATCCTACTATTCTTTGGGATGAGAAGATACTAAATAAGTATTTTAATCTTTTACATACTAATGGAGTGTGTTATTTGTATAAGATTAAGGATTAAAGTTTTTAGGACGGTTCACTTTTGTTTGAAAGCTTGCGGATAGAAAAGAGAGTTGAAATTGGGAATTAGAAATTAGAAATTAGGGAGAGAAGTAAAAGCCCAATTTCTAATTTCCAATTTCAATTTTCTGTGGACGCTTACAAATAAATATCCGAAAGAAATCATAGGAAAAACGATAAAATCAACCGTCCCAAGTTTTTTTAATGGGTCTCATTTACCTAATTCCTTTATAGGGCAGGCCAAAGATTTTTATA
>JBFMDD010000172.1:0-5501 GCA_040754115.1 bacterium | reverse complement strand
GGTTAGGTTTAAATAAAATGCAAGAAGCAGATATTCAATGCTACAAACAGGTCGCTCCTACGGAGCTACAAACATATTGCTTTTGCGGAATGCTATAAACAGATTGCTCCTACGGAGCTTTATTTATTTATATTAGCTCCAGAGGAGCGAGCTGTTTATTCTTTTTCTCACCCTAACCGCACAGGTCGATAAATTGCAGAAGAATGAAGGCGGGGGAGACCTGCCTATACTTCTGTAGGTAAGGATTAGGAAAAATTCAGGGAGTGAAGTTTTGAGGATGGTTTCCCAAATGTCACTAATTTCCTGCATAAATAGAGTCTATAGTCTTGTGTCTGATGTCCAGTGTCTGAATTACAGACACAAGCACCTAACGCTTATTATACCGTTTAACTATACTTGAAGATGGCATAATTTACGATTTTGTATCTGCTTAGTAGCCCAAGTTCATGGTTTAAAAAATTAAGTTAAGCAAAATCAATGGGTTACAACTCATAAAAATTCAATTTGGGCACTACATCTTCAAATAATTATTTTTATTATTTTTATTATCCTCCCCATTTTTTGATAAGGTATTTTTAGAGCCGCATAAATCTCTTTATGATATGGCTCGGGTTTAAGCGATTTTCTGATATGAACTATTTTACCATCTTTCCTCCTTATGGTGGTGGTTACCCGAGTATGTGTGGCTAAACGACTCCGAATCGTCTCCCAATCATTATTTATTTCCTCTTGGCGAAGCTTAAATCTTATCGTCTGTAAGATATGATATGCCAGCACCGTAATAAATAAATGACCATCTACCCTCTCCTCCTTTTGATGATGAACCGCCTTAACCCTAATTCAGATTTCATACATCGAAAGGCACTCTCTACATCCGTAAGCATGGTATAAATCTCCCAATGTCAATGGCAATTTGTAACGGTGTTGAGTATATAACCAGTGAAAAGATAGAAATAGGGAGGGTATTTTAGAACCAAGAGAATTAGGGATAAAGATTCTGAAGGCTACTTTTATTTTCATTGCCAAATCATAAGGTTATAGGCTATAAATAAAGGGCTACTCTCAGACTAACTTGAGTATAAGCAGTTCCATAATCAGTGAGTGAGTTCTATAATCTTGAGATTTAAGAGTTATATCCGTTTCATACAGTAACTCAAATATTCTTTTTAATTCATTAAATGAGAATAATTTTATCTGATTCCAGAGAGTAGTTTGTTGTTTTTTGAATTTTATATTTAACACAGTGGCTATCTGGATAAGGTTTTTGCCTTGTTCTTGAAGTTCTTTAGCCTGCCATAGAAGCCTAAAATGCCTGGTAATCATGAATAGAATTGGTAAAAACTCCTCTCCTTGGTCAGAAAGTTGTTTGAATATTCCTAAAGCTTGCACCTTTTTTCTATATCCAATAGCATCTATTAATGAGAATATATTTTCTGAATGTGACCCTAAAGATACCTTCATAATATCATCTTCTTCAATAGTGGATTTATCCCCTACATAGAGAACTAATTTATCTAATTCTGAATTTAAGTTATTAAGCTTTGTCCCCACTCGTTGTATAAGTAAATTAGCAGCTGTTTTAGATATTGTTTTGTTTGCTCTTTGGTGCGCCTGTGCTTGAATCCAACTTATGGCTTGATTATCAAATAAAGGATAGAACATAGCTATTATCCCTTCTTTAATCACAGCTTTATAAAGTGAATGTTTATCTTCCAATTTATTGGCTAATAGGATAAGGCGGGTAAAAGGAGCTGGATTTTCGGCATAAGAGGCAAGTAAATTTTTACCTTCTGAAGATATAGAGTCAACATCCTTAACAACTACCATTCTCCATTCATGCATCATCGGAAAACTATTCGCCACCTCAAGTATTATTCCCGCCTCTGTCTCATCACCATAAAAAACATCATAGTTAAATTCCATAGATTCAGGGGTAGGAAATGTAACTCTCTTTATTTTGGAGATTAGTTCCTCTTTCTGATATTCCTCCTCTCCTAAAAATAGGTATACTGGGACTATCTTGTTTTGATTAATCTGGGCAATGATAGTTTTATAATTTGTTGGACTATATTGTTCCATACACTTAGACATCCTTTTATTCGTTTAATTCGTGCAATTTCGTGGTTGTTAATCCTTAATTGTTCTACTAACGATATAATAAGCAATTTTTGAAAGGGCTTTATGAATAGCCTCTTGCTCAGATGTAATGTCAAAATCAGATGGTTCATAAGATGAAGTAGATGGGATATACAAAATAATTTCCTGCCATTCATCATTCCGTAGAACTTTATTGTCAGTTAAGTCAGTTAGTCTAAAATTTACTTTTATAGATACTTTATATTTAGCTATATTACCTTCTTTATCATAGGGAAAAGGTACTCTTTCGTAAGAAATGATTGTACCTTTTAATTCAGCATCAGCAGATTTTTTATCTACTACCTCTAATCGTCCATCTTTGATAAACTCCTCAATTACTATATTAGTAACAACATCTTCTAATCCGTATTGAAATGTCTGATTGATAAAAATAGGAATGTAGATAGATTTAATATGTTCTGGTAGAGTACGCATAGGCGTATGCGCACAGCTACTTAGAGTAAGAATAAGGCAAACTAAAAGTACTCTTTTCATTAACTTTCAACTCCTAATTAAACCTATTCATCGCTACATCAATACCTTCTTCTAATGCACATAAAACAGCCTGACTGGCTTTTTCTATTCCAGATTCAATTATTTCATTCTCTTCTTCAGTAAATCTTGAGAGTACATAATCCCGAAATTCAATTTCAGGTGGAGGAAAACCAATACCTATTCGAATTCGAGGGAATTCTTCGCTACCTACCGCTTCAATGATTGAATTCATACCATTATGGCCACCAGCACTACCTTTTTTACGAATTCTGATTTTACCTAATTCCAAATTAACATCATCATACACCACCAATAAATCCGTCAGTGCCACTTGAAAGTTCCTTATCAACAGCTCAACTGCTTCTCCACTCAGGTTTACATAAGTCATTGGTTTAGCTAAGATGACTTCATTGCCTAAAATTTTACCCTGCCACATCCTCGACTTATACTTTCTACCTTTAATCTTAATATCATTCAGTTTAGCTACTTTATTAATGACCTTAAATCCAACATTATGTCTGGTATTGGCGTACGCTAAACCAGGATTTCCTAACCCAATAACAAGTTTCATAGATACTCCTTATAAAGTAAGCGTTCAGGTGTAAGTAAGGGAAAATGGAATTCGTTAGAATGTTGCTTTAGCAAAAAAGTAGGGGAAAAGGGGAATTTTCAGTGATCAGTATGTTCAGTGAACAGTGATCAGTATATTCACTGCTTACTGCTGACTGTTCACTGCTCACTGAGTATACTGAACATACTTTTCTCTCAAATTTCTAATTTCATATCCATTTTTTAACCACAAGCTTTCACGCTAAAGTGAACCGTCTCTAAAATCGCAATTTGTAACGGTGTTGAGTATAATATGAAGCCATTATACATTTTTTGTCTTTTCTTTACACATGCACCAACAAAATCTCTAAATAAAGGATGAGGATTAGTAGGTTTAGATTTAAATTCAGGATGGAATTGAGTAGCAACAAACCACGGGTGGTTTTTTAACTCAATTATCTCCACCAAATTATCATCTAAAGATAGACCACTAAATATTACACCATGTTTTTCTAATACCTCTCGATATTTATTATTTACCTCATATCTATGTCTATGTCGTTCGTAGATTAAGTCTTTTCCATATGATTTATGAGCAAAAGAATCAGGTAAAAGTTTAGCAGGGTATTGACCTAATCTCATTGTTCCCCCTTTATCTTTTGTCTTTTTTTGTGTTTCCATTAAATCTATAACAGGATATGGAGTGTTAGGGTCGACTTCAGAACTATTGGCGTTTTTCAACCCAACAACATTCTTAGCTACTTCTATAATTGCACATTGCAGTCCTAAACATATTCCTAAAAATGGTATTTTATTCTTTCGAGCATATGATACCGCTTCAATTTTTCCTTCAATCCCTCGATATCCAAAGCCTCCAGGAACTAATATACCACTCACATCTTTAAATGCTTTATTTACTTTCTTTTGAGTTTTAAGTTCCTCTGAGTCTACCCATTTGATATGCACTTTAACCTGATGAGGTATTCCACCATGAATTAATGCCTCCATAATACTTTTGTAGGCATCTTTAAGCTTGATATATTTCCCGACTACTGCAATAGTAACAGAAGATTTAGGACTTTTAATAATAGATACTGCTTTATTCCAGTTTTCTTCTTGCGTAATTTGTTCTTTTGTAGGTTTTAGATTTAACAATTTAATGATAATTTCATCTAACCCTTGTTTTTTAAACATTAATGGTACTTCATACACACTGCTAACATCATAAGCATCAATTATTGCCTCTTTATCAACATCACAAAAAAGAGCAATTTTATCCTTTAGCTCGGCAGATAGCGGTCTTTCGGTTCGACACAGAATAATATCAGGTGTAATACCAATCTCGCGTAATTTCATTACTGAATGTTGAGTAGGTTTAGTTTTAATTTCACTTGATACATTTATAAACGGTACCAGAGTTAGATGTATGTAGATTACATTTTCAACTCCCACATCCTTACGAAATTGTCTAATCGCCTCTAAAAAAGGTAGTCCTTCAAAATCACCTACAGTACCACCAATTTCAGCAATGACAACATCCACATCATCTTTAGCTAATTTTAATATACCAGCTTTAATCTCCTCTGTAATATGAGGAATTACCTGTACAGTTTTACCTAAGTACTCTCCCCTTCTTTCTTTACTTATCACTGAATAGTATATCATTCCAGCAGTAATATTACTATCCTTATTCATAACTATATTAGTAAACCGTTCATAATGTCCTAAATCAAGATCTGTCTCTGCACCATCATCAGTAACATATACCTCACCATGTTGATATGGACTCATTGTTCCAGGGTCTACATTTATGTAAGGGTCAAGTTTTTGCATTCTTATTTTTAGCCCTTTATTTTCTAATAGATGTCCAATAGAAGCAGATGCAATCCCTTTTCCTAATGATGAAACTACTCCACCAGTAATAAAAATATATTTTGTCATTTTAATCTCCTCCAGTTTTTTAAAATCTTTGTAAGCGTTCAGGTGTAAGTAAGGGAAAATGGAAAAATATTAAAGATTTCATTTCAAACTCCTGAACCTATCAGCTAAATTCAACTTAAGCTACGCAATTACACAGAGTAGAGAATTTATTCTCTTATATCTTAAAATCTCTACTCATAACGAATAACTTTCAAATTCCATACATTAAAATAAATTTCCCTTTTTTCGGGACGGGTCATTTTATCGTTTTTCATATGATTTCTTTCGGATATTTATTTGTAAGCGTCCACAGAAAATTGAAATTGGAAATTAGAAATTGGGCTTTTATTTCTCTCCCTAATTTCTAATTTCGAATTTCCAATTTCAACTCTCTTTTCTTT
>JBFMDD010000171.1:0-6228 GCA_040754115.1 bacterium | reverse complement strand
TACATTTTATTGTCACTCACTTTTTGGAATTTTTTAAGCCCCTCTCCTCTAAATCCCTTGTAAATACAAGGAATTCTACTTCCGCTACCACCAACTTTACCAATTTGCTGTTGAACTTGAGTTATAACACAAAACAGCTAATTGGTCAATAGGTTTTTTTAATCCCTTTACCCTTAATAGGGGGTCATGATCTACCTGGGACAGAATAAAAAAATAAAAAAATTCTTAGGTGAGAGTAGATGAGAAATTGTAAATTGTCAAGGAATAATTACTTATTAGTTTTAATCCCTTGTTTTGGTGTGAAGACTTTTTCAACACCCTCTTTAATTAACAAGCTGTCTTATCATCAGGGATATAAGGAACTTTGATGAAGATAATTCTAATTGGTTGGTCCGTATCATTAATTATATCATGTTTTTCTTTTGGTGAAATTCTAAATGCATCCCCTTCCTTAACTCGATGACTCTCTCCATCAATAATTATTTGAGGAGTGCCTGATACGAAATAGAAGGTTTCCTCTACTTCGTTATGATAATGAGCACCTAAAGTCTGATTGGGTTTAAATCGTATTACTCCCCATTCCATCTTTGGCCCTCTAAATAGGTATTTAGGGCCTGAGTCCCCTGCACGGTATTCCTTATCATTTTCATTTACCTTTTCCATAAAATCTTCCTCCTTAATTCTTACTTTGCAATATACTTCATATTTCCATTTCCAATTCATTACACCCTGCACAGTTACTATTTTTCTTTAATAGATATTATTCGATTCCCTCCTAACTTCTTTGCTTGAGATATGAGATAATTAATGTTCTTTATTAATTTCTGTTCATCTTTACCATCTTCTGGATATGATACTATTCCTATACTTACATTAATTGGAATATCTGTCTTGTTTGAAGATAACTGATATGAATTTATTGCCTTATGTATCCTTTTGCCTAAAACAAATGCACCTTTTTTATCAGTCATTGTTAAAATAATAGCTATTGAATTAGCGGAATAGCGAGCGGGTATATCTATTTTTCTAAGCTGGGTATTTATACGATTTGAGATTTCAGCAAGGAAAGTAAGTTTTCTTTTTAATATTTTGTTCAAACTTCCTACTGATATCTCCTCATTCGTTGAGTGGTCAATATCAATTACTAATAGCGAAATGGGAAGATTGTACCTCTTTGCTCGAGTCATCTCTTCACTTAAGCGTAGTTGGAAGTAGGTGTAATTAAAGAAATTTGTCAATTCATCCTTTATATCTTTTATTTCCATAAATATCGTGTCCTTTTGAATCAAGTTCCCTCATTATATCTGGCATATCGGCTAATGTCTGTAGCATTAACTTTACCCTTTCCTTGAGTAATCGTTCAGCCATCAGGTCTCAGCAATCAGTTAACATTAGGGAAATGAGGAGTGACACCACTTGTGGTGTCATTGACAGCACAAGTGCTGTCACTCCAATATCAATTTTGCGGTAAGGGTGTCTATGTGTCTGGTAGTCTATGTAACCCAGACACTTAGACATCCAGATACCAGACTACCTGAACGGTTACTTCCTTGATATAGAGCCTGGTTTTATTCTCTCTTCCCAATATTCTTTCATATCGGGACGGTTCACTTTTGTTTGAAAGCTTGCGGATAGAAAAGAGAGTTGAAATTGGGAATTCGAAATTAGAAATTAGGGAGAGAAGTAAAAGCCCAATTTCTAATTTCCAATTTCAATTTTCTGTGGACGCTTACAAATAAATATCCGAAAGAAATCATAGGAAAAACGATAAAATAAACCGTCCCGAATTTATTTTTTCTCTTCTATTACTTTCAAAAAGACCTCAACTATCTCTGGATCAAACTGAGTACCTGAGCATTCTTTTAATATCTCTACAGCTCTTTCGATAGGTTTTGCATTTCGATAAGGTCTATCAGAGGTAATGGCATCGAATGCATCGGCTACTGCAATAATTCGAGAGCCAAGTGGTATCTTTTCCCCCTTCAACCCATTAGGATAACCTCTTCCATCATAATGTTCATGATGATGTCTGATAATAGGCAATATCTCTCGTAAAAATGCAATTACGCGTAAGATAGATTCACTCTTAAGAGGGTGGTTTTTCATCTGACTGTATTCTTCATCAGTTAATTTATCTGGTTTAAGTAAAATCTCATCACTAATACCAATCTTACCCAGGTCATGTAAAAGGCCAGCATAATGAAGTATATCAATTTCTCGCTGAGTAAATCCAAGCCTTTTAGCTACTTCAACAGAGTAATTAGTTACTCGTTCAGAATGTCCGCGAGTGTATGGATTTCGCGTTTCTATCTCCGAGGCTAATGCCTCGACAGTACCTGTGTAAAGCTCTTGCATATCTATATAAATTCGCGCATTTTCTAACGCAATAGCTATCTGTGGTGCTAAAGTAGAAAGCATTCTTAAATTATCCTCAGTAAAGGCATTAGGTTTAAAACTTGAGATACCTATTGCACCTATTATTTCGTCTTTAGCCACTAACGGGAGACTTAAACAGGATTTAATTTCCTTGTTTAAAACTCTTTTACTCTTCTTCTTTTTAATCTCTTGTATCACGGTAATTGGTTCTTGTTCAAAGTTTCTATCTGTAAAGGTTTTTAATATATTAACCATGTGAGATTTAATGCTTGTAATCAATGTCTGTGAAATTGGGGCATTGGTAAATACATTCATCTGTGCATGTTCTGGATTCAATATAATTACTGCAAGTATATCGCATTTAACCATTTGAGAAAGGCTTTTTGACATTAATTTTAATACTTGATTTTGTTCGAATGTAGAACTAAGCATTTTGCCAATTTTATTCAGGAGGAGAAGTTCGTCTGTATGACGCTGTGCAGTAGAATAAAGCATAGCATTTTCAATTGCCACGGCAGCTTGAGCAGCAAAGATAGTAAGAGGAGCTACATCTTCTTCAGTAAAAGCACTTTCAGTAGTAACGACATTCAAATTTAGTACTCCAATTACCTTATTCTTAACCTTTAAAGGGATAGAAATGGCAGATTTAATTTCTTTTCTTTCCTTAAGGTTTGAAAAGCGAGCATCTTGAGTAAGAGCTTTGTGTGTAAGAAGTAGTGGTTTTCCTTCTTTAGCTACTAATCCTGCAATTGGTTCGCCAACTTTGATTTTGACAGATTTCTTAGCCTGTTCTGGCAGACCTCTTGCAACCCTAATCTGTAAAGTTTCTTCTTTGTCATCTAAAAGCATCAATGACCCTTCATCTGCCTTAGTTACTCTAATACTTGAGTCCATAATCAAATCTAACAATTCTTCTAAGTCAAATGTAGAACTCATCAACTCCGATATCTTATAAAGTTCTTCTAAATAAGATTTACTCTTTTCGTGTATCATTTTCCCCTCCTGAGAATTAATAATTATACTGGACACTGCCATTAACTGAGCTATTTAGGGATGGTTTATTTTCATCGTTTTCACGGTGATTTCTTTTGGAAATTAGAAATTGGAAATTAGAAAATTAAGTCTTCACTTCTTTCCCCAATTTCTAATTTCATATCCATTTTTTAACCGCAAGCTTTCACGCTAAAGTGAACCGTTTCTAAAATCGCAATTTGTAATGGTGTTGAGTATAATAACATTTTAACATAATCTTTTAAATCTATCAAGTATTTTTTTGCAACAAATTTCCTTGACATCAGTCAACTATTATGTTATTGTTATATTCTAAAAGGCAAGAGGTTAAGATGTTAAGATTTACTAAATTTGCTTTATTTTTT
The DNA here is from genome assembly GCA_040754115.1 of bacterium. GTDB lineage: Bacteria > UBA9089 > CG2-30-40-21 > CG2-30-40-21 > SBAY01 > JBFMDD01. Next base: position 2,476 of record JBFMDD010000171.1, on the reverse strand, counting down.
ATCTCTATTAATTTTTTATGTGAAAATATGGGTTTTTTCACTCATTGGCTTAGCTTATTTCTTGGGATTATTCTACTACTATGTTTTATTATGAGTTATTTCCCTTTTAAGCCAATGATTGTAGATAAGAGATTATTAGTCGTTGGGTTAATCTTTGTTATTTTTGGTTTCATTTTACTTCCTAATGATGTAATCTTAAGATTAATAGGGCTTTTATTTATTTTGTTTGGTTTTGACCTATTCTTACGAGGAGTAAACCACTCAAGTGAAGAGTTACCAATATTACTTTTTGCTACCACATGCTACCTATTCTTCATGATATTTTATAAATTTAATCCTTTCTTTTGGTGTTGGATGCAATCCTTGTCATTATCTCTAACTACACTTATCAGCTTATTTATTGGGCGAAATATTCTCTTAGGGCATACTTTTTTAGGGCTTCATGTATCCCTATTATTTATTTTCATAATCCTCAGTTCATATCTTTTCTCTCACAAGAAGAAAATCCATTTTCTTGTACTCTCTTTACTTCTAATCTTAGTTATCCAGGTAGTATATATTATTGGTTTTGCGTACTTAGAAGAAATTTTATATAAAAAAGATATTCTTCTCTTAAGTTTACCTCTTTTCTTTCCATTACTTCTTCTTGTACCACTTTATCTTAATTTAAAGCAGGTGGAGTTTTCTCTGGTTAGCCTGAATTTAAGAGAAAAAAACAAATTTACTATCCCAATTATTCTACTTTTAGTTTGTTTTTCAATTGGTTTTTTAACATTTACTTATCCCTCTGTTAAAGCTGTGAATAAAGAAAATGTAGTTTTTTACACAAAGGGTTTTTTAAATTGGGGAATACCAAACTTTGAAGATTTTGGTGCTCATAGTAGTGGTATGTTTGGTAATTTGCCATTGTTTGCTGCAAGGCTGGGATTTGAACCTAACTGGACTGAAATAATTAGTCAGGAAATATTAAAAGATGCCTCAGTTTTAGTAATGATAAATATTGATGAACCTATCCTTGAGTCTGAAAAAAGTGCTATCTGGAATTTTGTTAAAAAAGGTGGTTCATTACTTTTATTAGGAGACCATACATTTTATAAAGAAGGTGGAAGTAATCACTTAAATGACATATTAGAGCCTGTGAATATCAGATATAACTTTGATTCTGCTGATTATTTTATAGGTGGTTGGCTGCACTCCTATGAATATCTTAATCACCCTCTTACTATTGGCTTAGGGGATATAGAGGATGAACCTGGAATTGTAGTTGGTGCTTCTTTAAAAGTAAACTACCCCGCATACCCTATCATTATGGGTAAATACGGCTACTCTGACCCGGGAGAAGAAGATAAATTAGAAAAGGGATATTTAGGTAACTTAGATTATGACCCTGGGGAACAATTAGGAGACCTTATCCTTGTTGCCTGCCAAAACTATGGTGAAGGGAAGGTAATGGTCTTTGGCGATACATCTTCTTTTGCTAATTCTATTTTGGTATTTAGTCATGACTTTGTTAATCGTGTATTTACATGGCTTGCTACAAATAAAAAAGATAATTTCAATTATCTATACTTTTTTATCTCACTGATTACTTTAATTATAGCTTTAGTCCTCTTTTTAGTATTTTCGAGAAATCCTGTTATATTAATCTATTCTATTTCTATTGCATTGATTCTTATTTGTGTATCTACAAATTTGAATAAGAAGAATCAAACTAAAATTCCTAAAGGGAATATTGCCTATGTGGATAATTCCCATTTAGGATATTATACATTGGACGCATGGAAATCTCAAGGCACAATGGGACTACATCTTAATCTAATGCGCAATGGCTATCTTTCTTTTATGCTAAGAGATTTTGATAAGCAAAAGATATTAAATAGTGATATATTGATTTTTATTGCCCCAACTAAACCCTTTACTAATAAAGAAATTGAACTAATTAAGGAATATATTAAACAAGGAGGAATACTTATTTTAGCTGCTGGCTATGAGGAAAAAGATGCCTCGCTATCACTTATGAATAGTTTTAGGTTTGGGATTTTGAATGTCCCGTTAGGATACTTTCAGGTAGAAATGGAAGGATTAGATAAGATAGGAACATTTTATAAAGGCTGGCCTGTAGCTTGTGATGATGAAAAGGCTAAGGTGATATGTAGTGGATACAATTACCCACTTATTGTAACTCTACAATATGGAAAGGGTAAATTTGTAGTAATTGGTGATTCATTTTTCTTTAGTAACCAGGTTCTGGAAGAGGAAGAACAGCCTCATATGAATGGTATTTATTTCCTTAGATGGTTATTGTATACTTTAGTAGAGTAAGAGGGCTAAGTTCAAAAAACTTTAAAAATTATCCTGAAATCGGCAAGTAGCGGAGTAAAAAGGGGAGAGGGAGGTGAAAAAGAAAGCTATTTTGATAAATTTGGGAGAGAATTAAGGATAAGATGAAGGGAATTAGATAACGGATAGAAAAGAG
>JBFMDD010000170.1:0-7346 GCA_040754115.1 bacterium | reverse complement strand
GAGCAAAAGGGCTTTTAATTGGAATTGCTTCTTTATTAATTATAATTGGAACAGGCATAGGAATTAGAGTAAGGATTAATACATTTATTATCTTCTTGGTAATAATTGGCATAGGTATTTTGTTAGTCTACCTGAAATTTGCAGGAATATGGGATTATGGAATTGGCTATCAATATTTAATTGGAGTAGTTCAATGAATACAACTCAAATTAAAACTAATTCTTTACAACAGGCAATTATTATTAAAAATAAGTTAGGGTTACATGCGCGAGCTGCGGCTGCTTTTGTTAAGATAGCACACGAGTTTCAATCAAAAATTCACCTTAAAAAAAATACCAATCCAGGTTGGGTGGATGGTAAAAGTATTTTAAGTGTCATGACATTAGAGGCGTCATCTGGTAGTCAAATAATAATCAGTGCACAAGGACCTGATGCCAAACAGGCTTTAAATAAATTAATACAATTAATAAATAATAAATTTGGAGAGAAAGAATGACTTCTTCTTCTATGGTAAAACTTAAAGGTGTAATTGCTTCACCAGGAGTGGTAATTGGTAAAGCTTATTTATTAGATATATCTAAGCTGCATGTAACTCGTAAAAGAATTCCTCCTGAGGAAGTAGATAAACAAATTAAGAATTTTATAGAGGCTGTCTCACGCACCGAAAAAGAGATTATGAGGGTTAAAGATAAAGTACATCAAGAGATGGGAGAAGAGTATGCTAATATCTTTGAAGCACATTTATTAGTTTTAAAAGACCCTTTACTCATTTTTGAGGTTTCTGAAAGGATAAAAAAAGAATACATAAATGTAGAATATGCCCTCTGGGAAGTACTTGAGATGATTACTGAAAATATAGCGGCATTAGATGATGAATATATGCGAGAGCGGGTAGTAGACATCTATGATATAGGTAGGAGAATATTAGAGAATTTAGTTGGGACTACAAGTGTTACTCTACAAGAGTTAAAAGAAGACGCTATTGTTGTAGCTCATAATCTTACCCCTTCTGAAACCTCTCACATGTATAAGGGGAAGATAATTGGTTTTGCCACTGATATAGGTGGACAGACTTCTCATACTGCAATTATGGCGCGGGCATTAGAAATCCCAGCAGTAGTTGGACTAAGAGATATTTCATTTCGAGTTAAATCAGGTGATATATTAATCATAGATGGTAGTCATGGTGTTGTAATCATTAATCCGGATGAGGCAACTATTAAAGAATATGAAAATAAGAAAAGGCTATTTGATGAATTTAAAGCTGGATTAGCTTGGTTAAAAGACTTACCAGGTCAAACCAATGATGGGTATAGAGTTGATATTGCAGCTAATATTGAACTGCCAGAAGAGGTTGAGGTGGTTAAAAATGAAGGAGCAGAGGGAATTGGACTTTACCGCACGGAATTTTTGTATCTGGATAGAACTGATTTGCCAAGCGAAGATGAACAATTGAAAGCTTATCAAGAAGTAATATCTAAAATGAAACCATATCCTGTAACTATAAGGACTTTAGATGTAGGAGGAGATAAATTCTTATCTCACTTAGGAACTCCACCAGAAGTAAATCCATTTTTAGGATTAAGGGCGATACGGCTATGTTTGAGAAATAAGGAGATGTTTAACACACAACTGCGCGCTCTATTTCGAGCGAGTACATTTGGCAAGCTAAGGATAATGTTTCCAATGATTTCACAATTAGAGGAATTAAGACAAACTAAAAGAATTATTGAGGAAGTAAAACAAGAATTAAAGATAGAAAAGGTATGTTTTGCTCATGATATAGAAATTGGAGTAATGGTTGAAACACCATCAGCGGCTATGATTTCAGATGTATTAGCAAATGAAGTTGATTTTTTTAGCATTGGCACTAACGACTTAATTCAATATACTATTGCTATAGATAGAATTAATGAACAATTAGTACATCTATACAACCCATTACATCCTGCAATATTACGATTGATTAATTACACGGTAGAATCTGCTCATAAACGAGGGAAATGGGTTGGGATGTGTGGTGAGATGGCTGGAGATCCATTATTTACGGTTATATTAGTTGGTATGGGATTAGATGAATTAAGTATGTCAAGTGGTTCCATCCCGAAGATAAAAGAGGTGATTCGGTCGATTAATATCACAGAGGCAAAAGAATTGGTACACAAAATCCTTAAATTACAAACTACTTCTCAAATAGAAGAAGTGCTCAAGGAAGTAATGTATAAAAAATTCGCTCATGTGTTAGAAGGAGAAAAAAATTAAAATAAGGAGCGCAGAAATGAATATAAAAAATGTTGTAACCGTTCAGGTAGTCTGGTGTCTAAGTGTCTGGGTTACATAGACTACCAGACACATAGACACCCTTTACGCAAAATCGATATTGGAGTTACAGCACTTGTGCTGTCAATGACACCACAAGTAGTGTCACTCTTCATTTCCAGGCTGTTAACTGATTGCTGATATAGGATGGCTGAACGCTTACAAATGTTTTATTAGAAGGTAAGGATAATTCTAAACAAAAAATAAAGATGGCTGTAGATAAATGTAATGTAAAGATATAGTTTATTTAAGGGGATGATAATTAAATGATAAATAAAAGTATAGACAAGTCAAATATGTATCAAGCAATCAAAAATTTCCCAGACCAGTTTATAAAGGCAATAGAATTAGCGAATGAGGTAAAAGTTACTGATTCAATTAATAAAATAGTGATTACTGGTATGGGAGGAAGTGCACTCCCAGGAGATATTCTCAAAACATATCTAAATAAGATTACTATTCCAATTGAAATATCCCGAAGTTATTCTATTTCTACACACATTGACTCAAGTACATTGGTATTTGCTTCATCCTTTTCTGGTAATACAGAAGAGACAATATCGTCTCTTTATGAAGCGTTGGATAAAAAGGCTAAGATTCTCATTGTCTGTGCTGGGGGTAAATTAGAGGAATTGGCTGATAAATATAACCTTCCAATGGTTAAAATAATAAAAGAATCCAAAAACTTCCAACCACGATTTGCTACAGGGTATTTCTTTGGGATATTTGTCAATGTCTTAAATAACAGTGGGATAATTTCAGATAGGCGAGAAGAATTGATTGAAATAAGCAAATTCCTAAGACAACTTGAGTTTGAAAAAGAGGCAGAGGTACTTGCCTCTAAATTAGTTGATTTAATCCCTATTATCTATACTTCAAACATATATGAAGATTCAGTGGCAAGGATAATAAAAATAAAGTTTAATGAGAATTCAAAGGTGCAGGCGTTTTACAATGCCTTTCCAGAGTTAAATCATAATGAGATGGTGGGATTTACTAATGTTAAAGGCAACTACCACTTTTTAATGATAGAAGATGTAGATGACCATCCGCGAAATAAAAAAAGAATGCAAATCTTCAAAAATATTCTAACAGAGAAAAAGTTAGATTTTACCACTATACCTATGCAAGGAAACACTATTTTAGCCAAGATATTTAGCACACTTTACTTCTTTGACTTTGTATCATATTTCTTAGCATTAGAATATGGCGTTGACCCTACTCCGGTAGATATGGTAGAAGGTTTTAAAAAGGCATTGGGGTAAGTTGCTTACAATACTGTAACAAAAAGGAGGATATTGGAAAACATGAATTTAATTCAGATTTTATTTGGTATTTATTTTGCTATACTTGGTACATGTCTATTAATAGTATTAACCAGAGAAGTAAGACAAAATGATAGGCGATTAGATAAAGATTTGAAAAGAATAGATAGAGGCTTTGAGTTGATTGCAAAACTTATTGTTGAAGAAAATGATAGAACAAGAAAACAGATTATTGATGCATTAGGGGAATAAAATAGATGCTTAGATATGTATAGTGATTAAGTCTTTCGGGACGGTTCACTTTTGTTTGAAAGCTTGCGGGTATCTTACCGATTCTAATCCTGGCATGTCCTGAACTTGATTCAGGATCAGGACAGGTTTTGGCGATTCGATTATAGGTTATCAATAATCAGGTTATCGGGTAATCAAGTAGGGTAAGATACCGATTACCATCCTTGCGATGCAGGTGTAATCTAATCATAGGAAATTGTCTGAAAATGAACCGTCCCGATTTTTTATAATGAAATATTCAATAGGTCAAATACATTTTGAATTCTATTGATGATAGTGGTTTTGTCACTCCCAGCGAAAAGTAATCCACATAGTTTATTATCTTTATCAAATACCGCAGAGCCAGAATCCCCACCTTGGGAGATAGGTGTAGCCACCAATTGGTCTTCAAATAGAGCCCATTTGGTTGCTCCATACATAACTCTAACAGTAGCATTTAGCTGAGTAATTTTACCTTCAGTAAAACCAGTAGTTCTACCACTTTTCTTTATTTCCATATTTAATTTGCCTTCTGTAACACCTGCCGGTTTACCTATTTTTAAGACTTCATTTTTGACTAAATCATCTATCTGTTAAAGGTTTAGCAATCGCACAATCCACCTTATTTGTTTTTGAAGATTGTTCAACTAATTGTAATCTACTATGCATTCTTAAAAGCCACAAAATAGAATTAACAATATTAACCGTTCCTTTCCCTATTTGGCATTTGCCAAAATCAAACTCATATTTTATTGGTACAAAATCAGACAAAGTAGCAATTTGATCTTCTGGTTTACCTCCATCGTATGGTCCTGGTTGTAAAATAGGGTCTCCTAACTTAGCATCATTACTATTAGCTAAAACATGGTTATTAGATAGAATGTAGGTTTCATCTGCTCGCTTTACCAAACAACCCAAAGTTCCAGCAGTTATCTGAAAGTGTCCAATACTTACACCTCCAGGTGCAGGACGCCACTTATCGGTTGGAGATTGTAGTGCCTTAATTATCCCTGTTTCAATTACATCTGTCTTTACTCCCTTAATCTCTGCTGGTACTAAGTCTTTCTTTTTAAGTTGTTCTACTGGTAGTTTTTGTTCTACCATAACCACAATACACTCCTCATCTGTCTGTTCTCCTTTAACAAACTTAAATCCACGTGCTACACCTACTACATTCCGCTTAGCTAATAGCTTCTTTTTATACTGCTCTAACATCTTTAATAACTCTTCCATTTCTCATCTTCCTCCTTTCATAAAATTTTCTTTTATTATACTACTTCTATTTTATTTTGTCAAGGGAAAAATGAAAGATTTTTTTGTGGTGTTTGATGTTAGCTAAAAATATCTATTAGGACTATTTATCTCTCTTTTAATCAAAAGGTTATGTAGAGGGTGGGTATTAAGGATAAAGTTTTTATTAAGCCATGCTCTGCGTGCTACTCCTACGCCTAATTTCACCATCCATAATTGCTGTAGATGGTGAGCATCAGTATTGATTACAAATTTACAGCCCAGTTCCTTTGCCCGTCTGCAATTTATATCATTTAAATCCAGCCGCTCATAATAAGAATTTATTTCAAGAGCAGTATTAGTCTGGCTTGCCTTTTCTAAAATCTTATCCAGCTCTATCTCATATCCCTCTCGAGTTGAAATTAACCTTCCTGTTGGATGGGCAACTATATCCACTAATGGATGCTCCATCGCTTTACACATTCTTTCAGTAACATTCTGTTTAAATCCCATATGAATTGCTGCAATGACTATATCCAGCTTCGCTAATATTCTATCTGGATAATCTAAAGTCCCATCATGTTTTATATCTACTTCATTTCCTGCTAAAATTCTAATTCCATCAAGCCTTTCATTTAGCTCAGCAATCTCTTCAATTTGGCGTAATAATTCATCTTCAGTAAGTCCTCCAGCATATTTCACCGATTGTGAGTGGTCACAAATAGCAATGTATTTATACCCCATGCTCTTAGCCTGTAGAGCTATATCTTCAATTGAGGAAGAGCCATCAGAATAATTTGTATGGATATGCAAATCTCCTTGAATATCTTCAAGTTGAACTAATTCAGGGATATTATGGTTAATTGCCTCTTCTATTTCACCTAAATCTTCGCGTATTTCAGGCGGAATCCATGGCAAATTTAGTGCCTGATAAACCTCCTCTTCATTTTTCCCACCAATTTTCTCCTCCCCTTTAAATACACCATACTCATTTATCTTTAACCCTTTTTTCTTAGCCAGCTCACGAAGTTTAATATTATGGGCTTTTGAGCCAGTAAAGTATTGAAGTGCCGCACCGAAGGAATCCTCTTCTACTACACGCAAATCAACCTGTATTCCATCTTCAGTAATTATTGACCCTTTAGTCTCGCCAGAGGCTAAAATTTCCTTTACCTGGGGCAAATGAACAAAATAATCAATTATTTTCCTTCCATTTTTACCTGTAACTAAAATATCAATATCGCCAATAGTTTCTTTTAGCCGACGCAAACTGCCAGCAGGTGAAATTTTAGATACCTCAGGTAACTTCTGTAATTCCTCTACTAATTTCCAGACCTCTGGGAATGCAAATCCAAGTAAAATTCTATCCTTACTTGCCTGAAATAATTTAATACCCCTTTTGATATTCTCTATCTTCTTATCTCCCATTTGAGGCAATTTAGCTAAAAAGCCATTTTCAATTACACGCTGTAAGTCTAATAAATTTTTAACACCTAATTCTTTATAAGCAAGACTTAAAGTTTTTGCTCCTAATCCTTGAATACCAAGTAAATCTATCAACCTATCCGGTACATCCGCTTTGATTTCCTCATACTTTGTTATCTTACCCGTTTTAATGTACTCATCAATCTTCTTTGCAATTCCAGTTCCAACCCCTGGAATATCCTGTAATTTTCCTTTTTTAGCAAGTATTTCAATATCTTCTGTCATGTCTTGAATTACACGAGCTGCCTTACGGTATGCATTAATCTTAAATGGAATTTCTCCTTTAAATTCTAACATATCCGCCATACGATTAAATATATTAGCAATTTGTATATTTTTAATCTTCACTCACCTCCTTATTTAAGAGTAGAGAGTAGAGAGTAGAGAGTAGAGAGTAGAGAGATTACTTCCACTTCTCTATCAGTGCTTGGAGTATCGCTCTAATTTCATTTAAAACTTGTAGTCTATTATCTATTATTTTTTCAGGCAACAATTTCCTCAATCTCTTATATCTCCCTCTACTTTCACCCGCTGAACCTTTAGCTATTCTAAAGAAATTCTTAATCTCTTTGCCAGATTTTCGCTCATATCCTTCTTCCATATTAGCACAGATAGAATCTAAACTTCTCAATTGATTATTTGCTAATATTCTTTGCTAATATTCTTCCTGCAAAACTTTTCTGAAGAATTGGTAAATCTTCTTCTAAAAAGTCTTCAAATAATTTGACTGCCTTTTGATAAACATGGAAGTCTTCTACACTCTTTATTACTTTTCTA
>JBFMDD010000169.1:0-9946 GCA_040754115.1 bacterium | reverse complement strand
GAATTGCTAATTACCAATTATTACCAATTATCCAGGTTGCATATCTGTGTTATTTAACCGCATTTCGCCTCAAGAATCTATCCACTCAAGTGGTCTATTATAACACTAATACCCCACGGAGTTAAGTGTGTATTACGCTCAGACTACCTACCGGAGATACTACCTAATTGTGGTCGCTCAAATAACCGCAGGATCAAACCTCCCAGAAATGTTATCTCCTCCAGATACTTATATATACTGGACACTGCCATTAACTGAGCTATTTAGGGACGGTTCATTTTTATCGTTTTTCCTATGATTTCTTTTGGAAATTAGAAATTAGGTCTTCACTTCTTTCCCCAATTTCTATTTCATATCCATTTTTAACCGCAAGCTTTCACGCTAAAGTGAACCGTCTCTAAAATCGCAATTTGTAACGGTGTTGAGTATATGACAACTTTTGCTTATTAGATACTTTATTTTCTCAAATTTTTCTCTTTTCCTCAACTTTTCACTTGACTTATCCATTTTTATAAGCTATAATAAAAAATGTTTGGTTCTGCAGTCGTGCAAATCGCTGCACATCGATTTGTACCAGAGACAACAACAGGTATTAACTGGCGGGTATCTGTTGAAGGTTTTCAGATAAAAAGGTTCAAGGATCGAGGTTCAAGAATTAAGGAGTTATAGTGAGAAGGATGCTAATTGGGTTGGAAACAGCACTTGTGAAATCAATGGGCAAGAGGTGAAGAGTAGGGGAAGACCCTGTTCCTTGCACCTTGATCCTTGTTCCTTCGGTAGAAGATTGTCTGCTTGGAAGGGCTAATAAAACCAACGCTCAATTTTATCCGAGAGCGTTCAACAATTAAAAGGAGGTGAGTATTATGAATATGAGTAAGGTCAAAGCAAGAGCAGAGAATATTGGAATAAAGCCGGGGAGGATGAAAAAGGATGAAATTATCAAGCAGATTCAGCGGAAAGAAGGTAATTTTGATTGCTTTAGGACGGCTACAAGTGGTGAGTGTGATCAAATAAACTGCTGTTGGAGAGATGATTGCCTGAAGTAAGCAAGGAATTGACAAGCGGTTAACATTAGACTTTGTGATAGGAACAAAAAAAGGAGATAAGGAAATAGTGAATGTGAAAAAGTGAGAAAGTGGGAAGGAAAATCTCATTTTCTCCCATTCTCTCTTTCCCAAAATTCATATATCTTCCTTATCTCCTTATTCTCCTTACACTTCTGATGCATAGCCTGAACGGTTACACAAAAAGGGGGTTTTTAGTATGAAGAGTAAAAAGGTCAATATGTTACTGGTGGTGTTTTTAATCTTATGTGGATTAGAGGCACAAGCTAAGGAAATACCAGCTTCTAAAGTCGTCATTGAAGTTAATGATACTAAAATTACTTATGCTCAATATAAAATGGCTTTCGATTATCACTTGAATTTGTATAGAGAGAAATACGGTAAATTCCCAAAGGAATGGGAAGATGAACTAAAAAAGGTAGTAATTAATGGCTTGATTTGTGAAACTTTACTACTTCAAGAAGCAGAAAAAATTATTAAGGTTACTGATGAAGAAATTAAACAAAGAATGAAAGATGCCCCTGAATTTAAAGATTCTAAAGGTAATTTTGATAAAGAAAAATATCGTATGGCATTGGCTAACCATAGTATTAATTGGAATAAAATCTATGAACGACACCGCAGGTATCTTTTAAAAACTAAATTGGAAAAGATGATAAAAAATAAAGTTGCGGTATCAGAAGAAGAAATAAGAAAGAAATTTTGTGAGGAAAATGAGAAAATCAGAATAAAATATGTGCTGATAAAATTTGAAGAAGATAAAATTAGTATTGGAACTATTACAGACTCAGAAATCGAAACTTATTATAATAAAAATATTAAATTATATCAAGAACCTGAACAAGTTAGGGCAAAACATATTTTGATCACACCTGACAATGATAAAAAAGCGGCTAAGTCTAAGATTGAAGGTATATTGAAAGAGATAAAGGCAGGTGGAAATTTCGAAGAGTTAGCTAAAGAACATTCTGCATGCCCTTCTAAAACTCGAGGAGGAGATTTAGGCTTCTTTGGTCGAGGAAGAATGGTTAAACCTTTTGAAGAAGCTGCTTTTAGCTTAAAAGTAGGTGAAATTAGTGATGTTGTAGAAACAAGTTTTGGATTCCATATCATTAAACTTGAAGAAAAGAAAGACCCAAGAACTATACCGTTATCTGAAGCTAAAGAAGGGATTAAAAACAGTATTTATAATCAAAAACAAAGAGAAGAAGCAGAAAAAATAGCTAAAGCAAAGGCAGATGAAATTTATAATAAAATTATACAAGACTTTGAAGCAACAGTAAAGGAATATTCTTTAGAAGTAAACGATAGTGATTTAATTGAACATCATCAGCCGGTTAAAGAATTAGGTTATTGTCCAGAACTTGAGCAGATGTTTAATTTAAAACCCAAACAGATAAGTAAACCAATTAAAATCTGGCAAGGAATTATCATTGCACAATTAATAGAAAAACAGATTGATGAAGAAAAATACGCCAAAGAAAAAGAAACTATTAAACAAAATATCCTTAACAAAAAGAGAGAAAATGCATTAGAAAATTGGTATCAAAATAAAAAGACTAAAGCTAATATTAAAATAAATCTATAGAGTAACTACTGATAATAGAGGAGGTCTTGATAAAAAATGTTTGCAGGAGAGAGTTTATTAGAAATTATTTATAAAGGTGGAATTACTATGATACCTTTAGCATTCTGCTCTATTCTTATCTTAGCTATTATTATTGAACGATTGTGGAGCTTTAGAAAGATAGATGTAGATGTAGAGGAACTTTTATATAAGATTCAAAATAGTATTATTAGAGATAATGTAATGGAGGCAGTAAATCTTTGTGAGATAATTCAATCTCCACTTACCTCTATATTTAAAGAAGGAATATTAAAATATGACCGCAGTAAAGAAGAAATTATAGAGGTCTTAGATAGGGCAAGGGCAGAAGAAGTAATTGATTTAAAAAGATATATCTGGATGTTAGGCACTATTGGAAGTGTTGCTCCTTTTATTGGTCTGTTTGGGACAGTAGTAGGTATCATCCGTGCATTTCATAATATTGGCATAACAGGTACAGGAGGAATAGATGTAGTTGCAAGTGGTATATCTGAGGCTTTAGTTGCTACTGCAGGTGGATTAATAGTAGCTATTATTGCAGTAGTGGTTTACAATTACTTTATAGTGAAGGTAAATTCTATTGCAGAAGAGTTTAGGATTTATACTGCAAGATTAGTTGAAATTTTGATTGAGAGAAGAAAAAGATAATGGTCAGGTGGAATCTATCTCATTAATTCCTCTGCTAATTCAATTAGCGTTTCAATTCCTCTTTCAATCGTCTCATTAGACGCAGCAAACGATAATCGAAAGTTAGTATCTTGTTCTGAGAAGACATTGCCTGGAATAATCAATAAATTTTTAGCAATTGCTTTTTCAACAAATGCGGTGGCAGTCATTCCATCAACCTGTGGAAAGATATAAAATCCACCGCTTGGTTTTTCTACATTGAAATGGTTTTTTAACCCTTCATAAATTAAATCCCTTTTCTTACGATATTCTGCAATATATTTACTAACATCGCATTCAAGTGCTTTAATAGCAGCAAATTGTGCAAAAGAAGGTGCACAGACAAAACTGTACTGCTGTAATTTACCCATCTGTTGTATAATCTCACTTGGCCCTGCAGCATAACCTACCCTCCAACCTGTCATACCATAAGTTTTAGAAAAACCATTCAATGTAACAGTCTTATCATAAATACTACCAATACTAAAAGGTTCATCTTCATACATAAATTCTTCATAGACCTCATCTGAGATGACCACTAAATCATTTTCTTTAGCTATTTTTGCAATTGATTCTAACTCCTTTTTAGAATATGTTTTACCAGTAGGATTCCCTGGGCTGTTAATAACTATTAGTTTTGTCTTTTCAGTAATTGATTCTTTAACCCTGTCAATATTCAAATTAAATGTTGGATAAGTATTGATGTATATTGGTACTCCATCAATAAAATTTATCAGATGTTTATACATTGTAAAATAAGGGTCAAAGATAATCGCTTCATCCTGTGGGTCTAACAAGGCATAAAAGGCTAAGAATAATCCACCAGAAACCCCACAGGTAATTAAAATATCCTCGGCAGATACATTAATATTATTCTTATCCTTTAGTTTTTGCGAAACTCTTTCTCTTAATTCTGAGATACCTTCTGTCTTAGTATACTTATTAAACCCCGTATTGATTGCTTTAATAGCCTCTTGTTTAATCTGTTGCGGTACATCAAAATCTGGCTGACCAATACTTAAATTAATTAGCTTTTCCAATGAGGCAGCTAAATTAAATACCTTACGAATACCAGAAGAATCAATCCTATTCATCCTTTTAGAAATCATCTCTTTCACCACATAAGAGTTTAGCACATATTCAGAATTGTGTCAATCAAAATGTTAAAAGGACAGAGTAAAAAACCTTTTAAATTGACTTTTATTACATCTTATGATATATTTATAGCACATATTATAGCAGGGTGTAAGGAAGAACATACATGCCCTTTTGGGACATAAAGAATAATGAAAATGTCATTGCGAGGAGCAAGGAGCAAGGAGCAAAGCGACGAAGCAATCCAGCGAGATTGCTTCGCTATTGCTCGCAATGACAGAGAAAAGAAGTGTAGGTATTTTCAGAGGAAAATGAATAAAAAAATAGAAAAAGAGCTTAAACGGATAATCAAAGGTGAAGTGCTGTTTGATGAGATAACACGAGCTATCTACAGTGCTGGTGCCTCTATTTATAAAATTAAGCCTAAAGGAGTAGTTATACCAAGAGATAAAGAAGATGTAGTAAAACTTATTGAATACGCTAAAAAAGAAGGTATATCTGTTATTGCGCGTGGTGCTTGCTCAAGTTTAGCAGGACAGGCAATAGGTTCTGGAATAGTAGTTGATTTTACTAAATATATGAACCAAATTATTGAGGTGAATGAAGACTGTGTCCGCGTACAACCTGGACTAATCTATGGTAATTTGAATAAATTTCTAAAATTACTTGATAGAGTCTTTGTTCCTGAGCCATCAAGTGGTGATTTCTGCACTATTGGCGGTATGATTGGCTGCAATGCTGGCGGAGCTCATTCTATTAAATATAAATCTACTAATGAACATATAGAATCACTGGAAGTAGTATTAGCCTGTGGAGAGTTAGTAAATATTGAAAAATGCCATATTGATAAACTTGAGGATAAGATAGCTACTAAAATCTTTGATATTGTATCCAAAAATGAGCTGCTTATTAAAAACAATACACCAAAGGTAAAAAGAAATGCCTGTGGCTATAACCTTGATATTATAAAAGATGATATGATAAATTTACCTAAATTATTAGTTGGCTCAGAGGGGACATTGGGAATTATTACTGAGGCGAGACTTCGTTTAAATAAACCACTAAAACATAAAGTAGTAGCTTTGTTAAATATTGGCTCTTTGGAAAAGCTAACTCATTCCATTGAACAATTATTAGAATTTGACCCATGTGCAATTGAATTAATGGATGAGTTTTTCATTAACTTAGTAAAGGAATTTGAACCATCTCTTATACCAATCCTTCCAGAGTTATCTCAAGCGTTATTATTAGTAGAATTAGAAGGTGAAGACGAAGAAGAGGTAAAACAGCGAGTAGAAAATATCAAGCAAAAGCACATAGTAAATCATATTCAAATTGCCTATGATTTAGTTGAGCAAGAGCGGTTATGGAAGATACGCAAAGCCGCAGTGCCTATCATAAATAGGGTAAGAGGGATAAAAAGACCTGTTCCATTTATCGAAGATATCATTGTCCCAATCCATAATTTAGGACTGTGTATCAATCAATTACATCAAATCTTTGCTGATAATCAAGTAGAGGCTTGCATCCATGGTCATGCAGGAGATGGAAATCTACATATCCGACCTCGATTAGACCTGAAGGATAATAAGGACCTTCATAAAATGAAGGTAATTGCAGATGAGGTTTATTCTCTGGTTATTTCACTAAAAGGCTCAATGAGTGCTGAACATGGTGCTGGATTGATTAGAACTCCATATTTATCAAAACAATACGGTGAGGTAGTAGTTTTATTTAAAGAAATAAAGACATTATTCGACCCACAAAATATTCTAAATCCAGGCAAGATTGTGGATTTAGAGGAGAGTTTTGTACACGACCTTATCTATGGCTGGGATTTCAGCTATGCCCATACTTCTTCTAATTTTGATTTTCAGCATTTAAGAGAAGAAATTGACAAGTGCCATGGCTGTGGACAGTGTAGAAATATCTGTCCTGTGCTTATGACTATTTTAGAAGAACAAACCGCACCCAGGGCTAAAGCAGCTCTGCTTCGAGCAATCATCTCTGGTGAGCTGGACACAAACCTTCTTCTGGCAAAGAAATTTAAAGAAATTTTCGATTTATGCCTTAATTGTAGGTTATGCTTTGTTAAATGCCCTACGCAGGTAAATATCCCACGACTTGTAATAGAAGTAAAAAATCATTATATATCTAAAATGGGACAGATTTGGTATGAACAAATTATTCAAAATCCTGAATTGATAGGACAGATTTCTTCTATTTTACCAGAATTAACTAATCTTTTCACTCAAGTTAAACCTGGAAAGATTATCTTAGAAGCTACACTTGGGCTCTGTGCAAAAAGAACTTTACCTAAAATAGCACATAATTCATTACGCAAACAAAACCTTAATAAGATAAGTAAGCAAGAAGATGGTAAAGTAGCCTATTTTCATGGCTGCTTTGCTAACTTCTATTCAGTAGAAGACGAAGGATTAGCACTGGTAAAGATGTTGGAACGCAATGGGATAAATGTTATGTTGCCAAAACAGAGATGTTGTGGAGCACCTAAAATTGTTGCTGGAAATTTAGAGGCGGTGTATGAAGATGTAAGGTATAATATCAAACATCTGTCAATGGCAATTTCATCCGGATACAAGGTGGTGACAAGTTGCCCTACATGCTGCCTGATACTCAAAGAAGATTATCCATATCTTATGAATACGCAAGAAGCTAACTTAATCGCACAAAACACCTACGACATCCACCAATTCTTATGGATGTTATTTACTACTAATAGATTAAATACAGATTTTAAGCCTCTGAATAAAAAGTTAATTTATCATCAACCATGCCATCTAACAGCCATTGGTGTAAATGATGAGCTACCTATAAAATTGCTAAAATTAATCCCTGAAATTAATCTTTTACAGATTGAAGATAGTTGTTGTGGTATGGGCGGAACATTTGGTTTAAAAAAGGAAAGATTTGAGTTGTCAATGAAGATTGGCAAGAAACTTTTTCAGCAAATAAAAGATATTAGTCCAGATGTTGTAATTACTCCTTGTGCTGCATGTAAAATGCAGATTGAACAAGGAACTAATATAAATGTCCAGCATCCAATTAATTTATTTGAAAAATCTTGACAAATACATTATTTTATTTTATTTTATGGTATCTTAAAAATAAGATGATAGAGATTAAAGAATTCCTACAAAAGACAGATTTGTTAAATAAACTTGGCCAGATTACAAATATCCCTCTATCTATTGTTGATTCCAAACACCAAGTATTTCACCCCACTAAATTATGTGAATTAGTTAAACACAGTGGAAAATGTATAGGTAATCACCAAACTATTCTATCTGAAGTTATGGCATTAGGTAAACCAAGTTGGGGAGAAAATGTGATGCCAAATATTTAAGAATTGGACTGCCTATACCTATTAATGAAAAAATCATCGGGGTTTTAATAGGTTGTTGTCAAAACTTGAAAAACCAAAATATTAAGCAAAATCTTCAACTTATCACTGATGTAATCCAGAGCGCCATCTATAATGAATTTGAAATAGAGGATATGTCTAAAGAGATTAGCGAGTTGTATGAAGAATTAAACCTTTTATATGACATATCTAAGACTGTAAGTAATATGTTTGATATAGATGAGATATGTGAGATAATGGTAGAAAAGTCAGTAGAAATAATTCGAGTGGAGCGAGCATCACTAATGCTTGTTGACCGCGATAGAAATTCACTTAGAATCGCGGCCGCTCGTGGAATACCTCAAGAGGTAATTAAAAGCACTCGTATCAAGATAGGAGAAGGGGTTGCGGGCAAAGTAGCAAAAGAGGGTAAGCCTCTAATTGTATCAGATATAGAAGCAGAAAGTTTTATGGATGAAGAAAGAATAAAAAGATATAAGACTAAATCATTTATAAGTTTTCCAATAATGTCAGTCCCTTTGAAAGCAGTAGGAGAGGTAATCGGTGTCATAAATTTGACGGATAAAAAAGATATGAGTGCTTTTACCTCTATGGATTTAAAATTGCTTACCGCATTGGCTACTCAAGGAGCAATAGCGATTAAAAACTTCTGGCTATTTACAGATGCTAAAGAACTTTTCTTTAATACCATTAAATCACTCACATCAACTATAGATGCTAAAGACCAATATACTTACGGTCATTCTGATAGAATAGGTAAAATAGCATTAGCGGTAGCAGATGAGCTTAATCTTTCATTTAAAGAAAAAGAGATAATCTACTTAGCAGGACTTTTGCATGATGTTGGTAAGATAGGAATACCTGAGAAAATCTTACATAAACCAGAAAGTTTGGATGAGAAAGAGTATGCAGCGATAAAAACCCATCCTACCATTAGTGCTCGAATTATAGGAACAATAAAACAGATGGAAGATGTTGTCCCAAGTATCCTACATCATCATGAACGATTTGAAGGTGGAGGATATCCTGATGGATTAAAAGGGGAAAAGATACCGATGGGAGGAAGGATATTAGCCATTGCCGATGCCTTTGATGCTATGACCTCTGATAGACCGTATCGCAAAAGGTTTGATATAGACCATGCAATTGCACAGATAAAAAAGAATTCGAATATTCAGTTTGACCCACAGGTAGTCAATGCATTCATGAATGCCTGTGAAAAAGGTAAAATATTAAAGATTGTAGAAAGATAGATTGTTGCTTACACTGGTTGAGTATCTATTTGGCGTCTCAGTCAAGGTTGGCGGTTGCGAAAGGCGTTTAGTTTTAAAGGAGTTAGGTTAAGAAGTTATATTCAAATGAAAGATTTAAAAATCTCTTGTAAAATTTAGGACATTATGTTATAATAAAAATAATAAAGCAGGAGGTAATAAGATAATGAAAAAAGTGTTATTGTGCATTATTTTCTTAAGTATAGTAGTAGGTTTAGCAGAGGCAACAGAAGTAGATCAAAGAGCAACAGATAAAGAGATAATTAAAAGATTAACAAGAATTGAAGAAAGATTAACAAGAGTTGAGGAAGGACAAAAATATATCTTGAGAGAGATGGATAAGCGATTTGAGGCAGTTGATAAGCGATTTGAGGCAATTGAACGAGAAATATCACATTTAGTTAATCTCCTTGTTTGTATAGTATTAGCATTTGCAGGTATAGTTTCAGTAACAATAGGTTTTGCAATATGGGATAGAAAAACAGCACTTCGCCCTGCAATAGTTAAAACAACTAAATTAGAAGAGGAATTTCAGAGAATAATGCAGGTATTAAAAGAGGTAGCAAAGAAAGATATAAATGTAGCTCAAGCATTAAAGTATGTTGGACTTGTATAATTATGATAACGCTATAGAGGACATAATTGTTATCTTTATGATGCATAAACACGAGTAAAATTAATAGATAAAGTTATCCTATTTGGAGTTTCGTTAATTTGGTAATCGAATTAATCGTAAGCGTTCAGGTGGTGTAACAAAAGGAGATGTGGAGATTAAGGAGATAGGGAGATATTATTAAAAAAATTGAAACCTGTCCTGACGACAGGTCAGGATTAGTAGAAACTAATAGAAATTTATGGA
>JBFMDD010000168.1:0-2698 GCA_040754115.1 bacterium | reverse complement strand
TGTAGTTTTTCCCGTTTGTTTACTAATTATTTTCTCATTAGTCTTTGCAGAGGTAGTAATCGTGGCATACATGGTACATCCTAAATAAGGATGTGTAGGAAGCATCCCTATTGATAGGGGGGAATTAATATTTACATCTACATTACCACTACTATCTCCCTTCATCTTTATCCATGAAGCACCATCCCAAATGAAACAATGGGAGTTAGTAGTACCTATAATTGGTTGGTCGCTACTGGCACTGAAGCAATATGTAGTAACTAATAAAAAAAATAACACTAACAGGTATTTTTGCATTATTTATTATCTCCTTCTTTTAATGGTCTTGCTAATTTATCTATATTATTCACTACTGTTGAAAAATTAATATTTGCCATTAGTTCTTTTTCTATAACTCTTTGGAATTTTAGAGCAATAGCACTTATCCATTCCTCTGCTTTGTCAAAGAAAAATACTAATTCTCTATCTTTGAGATAGATTATTGCTTCAAATCTATCAACAGAAGGAATATATAAGATAATAACTTCAATCTGTTGTCCTAAAATTGGAATATTAGTTTTAAATGGCAAAGCCCATTTCTCTTTTGGTACAACATATGTTTGTGTACCTATGGTATATGTTCCTACGCTCAAAATGATAGGAGTAGATGTAATTGTAGTCGTTTGTGTAGATATAGATTCTGTAGTAGTTTCTGTATCTGCATAAACATTGCCTACCAATCCTAACAAACACATTAAAATCAAAGCAAATCGCATAAATTCTCCTTTGTTTTAAAGGGGAGTATAAATATTACTATTTTCCTCCCCTTCAAAATTTTAGTATTCAAAACCATTAAATGAAACTGTTCCATCATTTGTAGCAGTTTCAGCTTGCACATAACATCTAATAATCGTCCCCGCCGTATTGATAATAGGTCTATCATCTCCATTGTCATCGTTACCGTCTGATGGTGAAGTTGCCATCCTAATATCTTGTTCAGCCGTTCCATTACTAATCTTAAAATCTAAAGCATGACGTCCTGTTACCTTTGCTTTATAGATTTTAAGACTTTTCCCTGTCGTAACAGTATAGGACCCAACTTCTATCCAAGAGCCAGTAGCAATATTAGAAAACACGAATGTTTTCTTAATATTGGTCCCTGATTCAGGAGATGTAATGGCATAAATCTGTCCATTAGCATCAGTTTTAATGGGCACTTGTGTTGACCCTAATATGGTTACACTACCAATTAAATTTGCCCCTGCAGGAATTGAAGGTAATGTTAGAACATCAACATCACCAATATTATTGGTGGATGCCCCTAATGTTACCTCTCCTGCAATTGCCGTAACCGTTGCAATTACCCAAGTTCCTGATTGCACTGCCGCAACGCTATCTTGTGCCGAACTTAAGTCCCGAATATCAAAGTTTGTCGCTTCTACTGTTACATTGTTTGCAATTGCTGTTACTGTTGCAATTACCCAAGTTCCAGATTGCACCGCAGACACCGAATCTTGTGCAGAACTTAAGTCTCTAATGTCTAAATCAATAGCATAAACCGTCACCGTCGCTGCTGTATTAACAGAATTCAGCTTTACAGGTTGGTCACCTGAAGCCGCCCAAACTGACCCTGCCAGCATTATCCCTATCCCTGCTAATAGTAATTTTTTCATCTCTTTATCACCTCCTTATTTTAAAGATTAGAAATTTTAGGGATTTCTTGTTGTGCATATAAAAGAACCTTTAAATGATAATGAATACTCACTCTTGTTATAAATTGCTAAATAAATAAGTTTATTCGATATATTAACCGCTTCTAATGGTTTAAGTAATGTTACAATATTTGATGGGGTAGAAGCAGCACTTACTAATATGTTATCAGCACTACCTATTCCAATAGTAACAGTATAAAAATCACTTGGATTCAACGAACTTTCTACAAAATTTACTGCATCTAAGTATAAATTTGTCGTTTCTGATGCAAAGTCATAGACTATTATAGCAGATACTTTACCAGCAATATCCATTGGAAGTATTTGGTAAATAGTTATATTATTCTGTCCTAATAATTTTACTTTACCGCTCATAGTAATAGTGCCTAAATTAAGAATAAAAGTTCCTGTAGCCCCTTCAATCTGCTTCACAGTAATTGGCTGCCAATTACCTTCTTCATCTAATCCTACAATCGCTGAGTAATGGTGCATATTCTCATCTTGTGGAATAACTGGCATATCTGCTGAATAAGATTTAGAAATAATTCCGCTACTAATCAATAATGCTAATGTAACTATTCTCTGTATTATTCTTTTCAATAGAAATTCCTCCTTCTATCACCAATGATTTACGAGAGGTTTTAATGGTTGGTAATAATTTACAATGTCTGTTTGTTCTATAAGTTTTTCTGTATTCCATTTATCATATAATTTCGCTTTTTGACTAACCCAATCATTATCTCCTGCTAATGTTATAGATTGTAAGCAAGATTCCAACACTAAATATCGGTCTATAATAGTGCTATATGGTGAGGTATTTCCTTCAAATCCTGTTATAGTTGCTGGCATGGGAATATAATGCCGGGTATATGTTAAAATATTTCCTGGTACTGGCATAAAACCAATTTTAGGTATTAAATCAAAATAATATTGAGGTAATCCATTAGTAAGATAATTAAATTTATAATCTAACTCTTTGCGAGGTAATTCAATCTTATTACTATCTT
>JBFMDD010000167.1:0-8213 GCA_040754115.1 bacterium | reverse complement strand
AACTAAGTGTCCACCAATACCAACCAGATGCCAAGATATAAAGACAAGATGTCCAATGGTACAAACTGAGTGTCCACCGTGTATAATACCACCACACGAAATAAAGCGATAAGAGGTTAATAAAAATAAAAGGGGCAGGTCCTTAAACTTGAATTAAGGCTTGCCCCTTTTTAACCCGTAACTTCCCAAAAATTTAAGTAGTAGGTTAAGCTTTTGCGTTTCTTTAGGTGTAAGAAAGGAAAAATGGAAAAAACTGGAAGAAGGGGAAAAAGAATTTCATGTATAACTAACTATATTTCTTATACTTAGAGAAAAATACTTCTTTTTCCTTTTTCCACTCTTTTCCATTTTCCCTTATTTACACAACAGATTGAAATACAAAGTGTTAGCGAAAAACGCAAAAGTTTAGTTTTATACATATACTCAACACCGTTACAAATTGCGATTTTAGAAACGGTTCACTTTAGCGTGAAAGCTTGCGGTTAAAAAATGGATATGAAATTAGAAATTGTGGAAAGAAGTGAAGACCTAATTTCCAATTTCTAATTTCCAAAAGAAATCACCGTGAAAACGATGAAAATAAACCGTCCCTAAATAACTTAGTTAATGGCAGTGTCCAGTATAAATATAATTTCCATGTGAATCAATAGCTACAATAGCAGGGAAATCTTTTACTTGAAGATGAAATATTGCCTCTGTACCGAGGTCGTGATAGGCAATTACTTCTGCCTGTCTAATTTTTTGTGATAACCATGCCCCTGCCCCTCCAATGGTTACAAAGTAAATACAACCATATTCTTTAATGGCAGAAATGACCTCTTTTGACCTTTTACCTTTACCAATCGTCCCAATAACACCATTTTGCAAAAGTATTGGGGTAAAAACATCCATTCGAGAACTTGTCGTTGGGCCGGCTGAGCCTATAGTTTCTCCTGGCTTTGAAGGAGTAGGACCGGTATAATAGATGGTTATATCTTTTAAATTAATTGGCAATTCCTCTTTATTTTTTAAACTATTAGCAAGCCTCTGGTGTGCCTTATCACGAGCGGTATACAACCAACCACTGAGTAATACCTCCTCGCCTACTTTCAACTCTTTAACTATTTCCTTGTTTAAAGGTAAATCAATTTCTTTCATATTCTTAATTTCAAACCGCCAAAATATCATATATCTTTTTCATATCTAACTTTTCTCTAACCAAATCAGCTAATTTGTCGTATTCTTTTTCTCTTATTTGTTTAGCATTAAATCTATCAGTCTGTGAAATCAACTTGAGCCCTTTTTTACTTCGTAAATAATTAAGTAAGGCATATCTAAAAGAATCATTATCAAAAAGTCCATGAATGTAAGTGCCCATTATTTTGCAATCTTTACTAATTGCTCCATCTAAAATATCTACTTTCTTTTCACCTCGCATTATAATTCTAAAAAGAGGTTGAGTGTCATCTAAAAGCAAAGTATTTCCAGCGTGAATTTCATAACCTTCCATCTTTAAATTACCAAGATTAAAAACATCTGTTTCCAATTCTGCCTTTACTTGAAAGGTAGTCTTAGTTTTCTCAAGAGTAGTCTTAATATTCAAAAGTCCTAATCCATCTATTTGTTTCTTAGAAGATTCAATACCGTATGGATCTTCTACCGACTGTCCTAACATCTGATACCCACCACAAATACCAATGAGTAGAGTGTAGGAAGTAGCAAGTAGAGAGATGATTTTGTCTGCTAAATTAGTCTTTTTCAAACAACATAAGTCATCTATAGTATTTTTAGTCCCAGGAATGATAATTAAATCAGGTTTGCCTAAAGAATCTCCGGGTTTTACATACTTTAATGATACGTCCTTTTCTCTTTCCAACACATCAAAATCCGTAAAATTAGAAATATGTGGTAAATGAATTACTGTAATTGACAATTTGGTATTTGGCATCTGGTATTTGGCATTTGACATTTCTAAACATACAGAATCTTCCTCATCTATCTTTATATTTTTAAAATAAGGGATAATTCCAAGCACTGGTTTTTTACATCTTTGTTCAATAAAATCTATCCCTGGTTTAAGCAATTTTTCATCTCCACGAAATTTATTAATAATAAATCCTTTGACTCTTTCTCTTTCTTGCTCATTCAACAATTCCAAAGTTCCAACAATCCATGCAAATGCCCCACCTTTATCAATATCTACAACTAAGATTACAGGAGTATCAACCCTCTGTGCCAAATTCATATTTACTAAATCATGCTCTTTAAGATTAATCTCTGCCGGGCTACCTGCACCTTCAATAACCACTACTTCATATTGAAACATCAGGCTATTTAAAGACTCTTTTACTGCCTCTATCAATTTTGGTTTATATTTATAGTACTCCTGAGCATTCATATTCCCAATTGGTTTACCAAGTAGTATGATTTGAGCTCCAATATCACTTGTAGGTTTTATCAGGATAGGATTCATCTCTATCACAGGGTCAATTCCACACGCCTGTGCTTGTGTAATTTGAGCTCTGCCCATTTCTTTACCATCTTTAGTTACACCAGAATTTAGTGCCATATTCTGAGCCTTAAATGGAGCAACCTTATACCCATCCTGTCTAAATATTCTACACAATGCGGTAACCAGGATACTTTTACCTACCCCAGAGCCTGTGCCTTGAATCATAATAGTTTTAGCAGACATTTATTGTAACCGTTCAGGTGTAATGTAAGGGAAAAGGGGAAATAATGGGAAAATGGAAAATTTAGTGACGGTTCATTTTATCGTTTTCCCTATGATTTCTTGCAGAAATTAAAAATTGGAAATTAGAAATTAGGTCTTCAGTCCTCTCTCCAATTTCTAATTTCCAATTTCAACTCTCTTTTCTTTCCGCAAGCTTTCAAACAAAAGTGAACCGTCTCTTTACTTCTCAATTATACTCTCTTCTATTTTTATTCCAAAATGTCTTCCTGCATCTTCCTCGTGTGCTAAAACTTCACTTCCTTTTTTTAGTAAAACGACAGAAATAGGACTTCCATCCGGGCTACAAAGCCTTATAGTCTCTGCATTCTGTAGGATTAATGAAACAGGTTTTGAATTAATCTCCCCTTCTACCAACATCAGTGGTCTTTTTTCTATCTTTATTCTACCTACAATAGCAGGTTGGGTTTTACCTTTTGAATTGACAATTAGTGTCTCATCCCCTATTTTTAGCTCCGAGAGATATTTGGTCTTACCATTTGGTAGAAGGATATATGCGTGGATAGCACCGGCATTAACTCTAAAAGGTCTGGGTTCTACATACGGATTCTCAATACTCTCTGAATGCACTAAAAACATGGCATTAGATGAATTACCAACTAACATCCCCTCCCCTTGCTTCATATTGGTACAGGTATCAATACAAACCCTATCCCCCATTCCTAAAGGTTCTACTTTGGTAATTTTTGCCACCACAAGTTCAATTGTCTCTCCAACATCCTTGACCAACTCAGCACATCTTTTTATCTCATTCAAATCGGTGGTCTCTAAAAGGACGCCATCTACACCTTTTTCCAATATTTGTAAGGCAGTCTTTGTCTCTTTGGCATTCTGGACATAAGCGATTAATCCTGAAGTTTGAGCAATCAAATTCTCTAATGGTATGATAGTCCAATCATTGGTTTTAATGATAAGTGTTTTTAATTTTGACAGCTTTACTGCTTCTTCCTCATCCTGTTTACTATTTATTTCAAATTCAACTACATCCTTGCCTACTTTTAAATCACCATTTTTAGATATAGTTTTAATCTTGCCTAATTCCCTTACTTTTTCCTCCAATCCATCTTCAATCCAAACAGCCTCTACTCCACTTTCTAATGCAGTAGTAACTACCTCTTTATTAAATGGGATTGCTTTTACCCATATAGTCTTCATTTCAATATCTCCATTGCCTGAGCAATAGTGTAATTTTCATGCACCATTTTACTAATAGCTTTGACAATCTTAATTGGGTCTTGATGTTGAAAGGCATTTCTGCCAATAGATACGCCAGATGCTCCACCTTTTAAAGCCCCATCAACCATTTCAAATAATTGAATATCTGTTTCCACTTTTTCACCTCCAGCAATAACTACAGGAACTATAGAACTTGCTACAACCTCTTTAAATGTTTCTGGACTTCCGGTATAATTAACTTTAACCATATCTGCACCTAACTCTGCGCCAACTCTGGCTGCATGTTTGACATATTTAACATCAAATTCATTTTCAATTTTTTTCCCGCGTGTATACATCATAGCAATTAAAGGAATACCAAATTCTTGACATTCCTGCCCAACATAACCTAAAGTAGCCAACATTTCACTTTCGCTTGGAGCACCTAAATTTACATGTACAGAAACCGCATCAGCACCTAATTGAATTGCTTCTTTTACGCTACAAACTTGAATTTTAGCATTTGAGTCTGGGCCTAAAATCGTACTGGCAGAAAGATGAATAATTAAGCCAATATCTTTACCACCACCACGATATCCTGATTTTACCATTCCTTTATGTAAAATTACCGCATTTGCCCCACCTTCTACTATATTTCCAACCGCCTCACGCATATTTTGTAAACCTGGTATTGGTCCCATAGTTACTCCATGGTCCATTGGAATAATCACTGTCCGTTTAGATTCACGATTAATTATTCGCTCCATTCTAATATTTTTCCCAATCATTTGCTTCCTCCTTTAAAATTGGTAACTGGTAATTGGTAACTGGTAATTGGTAACTAATTACCAGTCTCCAATTACCAGTTACCAATTCTGGAGGCGGGGGGAGGATTTAAACCTCCGTACGCCGCCCTGCAAGCGGCTGCATAGTCACTCTGCCACCCCGCCATAAAATTAACCTATCTCTTTTTGTCTTGAATTTTAAACATAATCAGGAAACCAACACCTGTTGCTGCAGCTATTCCAAGTAGAATAATAAGATTTAACTCCATTATTTTTTCACTCCTTTTTATCTTTTGGCGTTACACAATATGCTATCACAGCAAATATTATAAAAGATATCCCAATTATTAAAGTTGATAGAAATGCAAATTCTCCAGATAGAACATTACCTATTACACCTATTGTCAGTGCATATTTAGCCGCATCCCCAAAAATATTTCCAATAATCTTTCTTCGTTCTCTGTTCATTTCTTATTCCTTTATTCCTTTATCTTCATCTCCAAATCTTTTATCATCTGCAAATCTAAAGAAGCCATTCTTCCTTGCGTAGTTAAATAATCCCCTATTATTAATCCATTTGCCCCTGCCACTAAAGCCAACGCCTGCAAATCCCGTAAATTCACCTCACGACCACCTGCTATCTTAATAATTTTGTCTTTTAAGATTAATCTAAAAATAGCAATTGTTTTTATTATCTCCATTGGAGCTAACGGTTTGACATTCTCTAATGGTGTCCCAGGTCTTGGATTCAGGATATTGATGGGAATACAATCTACATCCAATTCTTTTAAAGCAAATGCAAATTTTATCCTTTCATTCCAATCCTCTCCTAATCCTATAATTCCTCCACAACAAATCTCTAACCCTGCTTTTTTTAATATTTTTAAGGTTGGCAGTCGATCTTTATAAGAATGAGTTGAACAAATCTGCGCAAAATAATCCTCCGATGTCTCAATATTATGATTATACCGACTTACTCCTGCATCTTTTAAACTATAAACTTCATCCTCTGTCAGAGAACCTAAAGAGCAATCTAATTTTAAGTTTGTCTCCTTGCGTAGTTTCCCTAGGACACTAACAATCTCTTTAAAATCTTTTATCTGAGGGTTTCTCCCACTAATTACAATACAGAATCGTGTTGCCCCTGCTGCTTGTGCATTTTTGGCTGCTTGTAAAATTTCTTCTTCACTTTTAAGTGGGTAAGTAGAAATATCAGTTTTATAATGTACCGATTGAGCACAGAAGTGACAATCTTCTGTGCACTCACCTGACTTTGCATTAATAATAGAACATAGGTCTATGCCTTCTCCAGCATATTCTTTTCTTACCCTATTCGCCACTGAAATTAAATCTACTACATCTTCTCCTTCTAATTTTGAAAAATATATTGCTTTACTAAAAGCTAGCTCCTCGTCATTTAGAAGTCCTTTAGAAGTCTCCAATAAAACTCGATTAAACATCCTATTTTCTTATCCCCAATTTTTTAATGATATCCTGATATCTATCAGTATCTTTCTTAACCAAATAATTAAGCAGTCTTCTTCTTTGTCCAACAAGTTTAAGCAATCCTCTGCGTGAATGATGGTCTTTTGTATGTACCTTAAAGTGTTCGCTCAAGCAGTTAATTCGATTGGTCAATAGTGCTATTTGTACCTCTGGAGACCCTGTATCTTTTTCATGCATCCTATATTTTTCAATCAGTTCCTGTTTCCCCTCTGCGGTAAACGCCATATAATCACCTCCTATTTTAATATTTCTCTTGCTTTTTTTTCATCTTCTTTTAACTGTCCAATCAAGCTATAATTATCTTTAAACGACTTTTCATCCCGTATTCTTTTTATAAATGAAACAGTTAGCTCTCTGGAATAAATTTCCTCTTCAAAATCTAAAAGATGGACTTCAAAACAAAGTTCTTTTCCATCTCCAAATGTGGGTCGATAGCCTAAATTTGTCATCCCCTTATATTCTTCATCGTCCATTTTTACCTTTACTGCATAAACACCTTCTTTAGGTAATAAAACTTCTTCCTCCCACTTCAGATTTGCAGTAGGGTAACCTATTATCCTTCCTCTTTTTACTCCGTGAATGACCTCCGCGGCAACAGTATAATGCCGAGATAGAAGCAAATTTGCTTTTGTAATATCTCCTTGCTTTAAATACTCCCTTATTTTTGTACTACTAATTATTTCATCCTCAAAATTAACCGGTTCTACTACATGCAACTTAAACCCTCTTTTTGCACTTAATTCTTGTAATAATTTTATATCTCCTTTTCTTTCTTTTCCAAACAAGAAATTTGTTCCTACCCAGAGTTGTCGCATTTTTAATTTATCAATGAGCACCTTTTCTACAAATTCACTTGCTTCAAAATTCATTATCTCTTGTTCAAAATCAGTAACTATACACACTTCCATACCCATTTTAGAGATAATATCTATCCTTTGGTCAATAGTAGTTAATGAACCTGGTGTTGTAGAAGAGAGTATTTTTCTTGGATGAATTTCAAAGGTGATGATGAGACTTGTCATTCCCGTTTTTTTACAAGAATCAATTACTCCATTTATAATTTTTTGATGTCCTAAATGAACACCATCAAATACACCTATAGTTAATCCTACATCTTTATATTCAAATTGAGCTGGAATTTTCCAGAAGATTTTCATTTTAGATTGATAAAAGAACCTCTTCTACCTTAATCTTTCCTTCTTTTAAATCTGATAAGTCAATCGCATCTTCGATTTTAAACTTTCCACTTCTAACTCTTTTAAGCGAAGTAAGATGTCCTCCTACTCCTAAGAGCTTACCTATATCTGCACACAAGGTACGAATATAACACCCTGAAGAACACGCAACTTTAAATGTAAGTACATCCTCATGTGGTACAAAGTCTAAAAGTTTAATTTCAAATATCGTTACTTTACGAGGTGGTCGTTCTACCTCTTTTCCTTCTCGAGCTAATTCATATAACCTTTTACCTTTATGATGTAGAGCAGAAAACATAGGTGGGACTTGATTTATCTCGCCTTTAAAACTCAAAAGAGTTTTTTCCACCGCCTCTTTTGAAATACTAAAATTAGCCTTTTGCTCAATTATTTCCCCCCAGGCATCCTGAGTAGTAGTATTAATCCCTAACTTCATCGAGGCAATATATTCTTTCGAATCACTTTTTAGGTTTTGTGCTAATTTCGTTGCCTTACCTAAAAGAAGAATTAATACTCCGCATGCTTGTGGGTCTAATGTCCCTGCATGACCAACCTTTTTTTGCCTAATCACTCTACGAATACAATCTACTACATCATGTGAGGTGAGACCAGCAGGTTTATTAATATTTAAAATCCCATCCATATACTTTTTAGTATAATATCATGTATAGAATAATTTGTCAACAAAAAAATGAGTAACAAAACACCCTCGAACAGAAATTCCCCAAGTTTTTCTAAGAGGATGGCAGATGAAGAGGAAGGTATAGAGAGGGCACTATTTCCCCTTTCCCCAAAAATCTTTTTTTGAGGTTAGTGTTTAATATTTTTGTTTAGGGAACT
>JBFMDD010000166.1:0-2231 GCA_040754115.1 bacterium | reverse complement strand
AATTAGAAATTAGGTCTTCACTTCTTTCCCTAATTTCTAATTTCATATCCATTTTTTAACCGCAAGCTTTCACGCTAAAGTGAACCATCTCTAAAATCGCAATTTGTAACGGTGTTGAGTATAATTCGTGGCAAAAAATCCTTGACTTTAATAGTATCACCTGTTATATTTATAAATATACCATAGCTTTTTATAAAAGACAAGAAAAAGTTACACGAATTAAACGAATTTTAGGAAGGAATACTAATTATTAGAATAATGTAACCTAGGTGTAGGAAATGATAAAGTTAGAGAATAAATTGTGTAAGAATGAAACTGATGTGAAGATAGAAAAACCATGGTTAAAAAACTATCCTGATGATATACCCATTACACTCGATTATTCTCAAATTTCTGTATCTCAAATTTTAGATAATACCGCCAAGAAATATCCTGAAAATATCGCCTTAATTTTTGTAGGCAGGAAGATAACTTATAAAGAATTGAGTAAGTTGGTAAACAAGTTAGCTACTGCACTTCATAATTTAGGTGTAAAAAAGGGTGATAAGGTAGCACTTTTCCTGCCTAACTGTCCACAATTTGTAATCTCTTATTATGCAGCACTTAAAATTGGCGCGATAGTAGTTCCTACTAATCCACTCTATACTGAGCGGGAATTAGAATATCAACTTAATAATTCAGGTAGTCAAACAATAATTACATTGGATGTGAAGGCATTATATCCCAAAATTGCAAATGTTAAAGATAAGACCAGATTAAAACGTATAATTATATCTGATATTCGTGAATACTTACCATTTCCTGAGTCTGTTTTATATCCTATGGTAAAGAGGATGGAGATTGCAAAGGTAGAAAAAGATGAGATGACATACTTTTTAAAGGAGCTTTTAGATGAGTATATAGCAAAACCACCAGTTGTAGAGATTAATTCAGAAGAAGACTTAGCTCTACTTCAATATACCGGTGGTACCACTGGTGTCCCTAAGGGAGTAATGTTGAGCCACAGAAATTTGGTAGTTAATGCAATTCAATGCAGACATTGGTTTTCAAAAGCTAAAATAGGCAAGGAGACATTTCTGTCTGTATTGCCATTTTTCCATGTATTTGGCATGACGGTATGTATGAATGTACCAATATATTTAGCCTCATCAATAATCCTTGTTCCTCGATTTAAGATTGATGATGTCCTTAAAATAATCAATAACTTCAAACCTACCATTTTCCCAGGGGTTCCTCCAATGTATGTGGTGATAAATAATTATTCACATATCAAAAAATATGATTTGTCATCAATCAAGTTCTGTATTAGTGGTGCAGCTCCATTGACAATAGAGGTAGCAGAGGAATTTGAGAGAATCACGGGTGGTGTATTGGTTGAAGGATTTGGCCTCACCGAATGCTCTCCTGTAACACATTGTAATCCATTATATGGGAAGCGTAAGGTAGGAAGTATCGGGTTGCCGTTGCCGGATACAGATATGAAAATTACTGATTTGGAGACAGGTGAAAAGATACTTAACATAGGCCAAGTAGGCGAATTAGCAATAAAAGGACCACAGGTGATGAAAGGGTACTGGCAAATGCCAGAAGAAACCACACAAGTCATACGCAATGGCTGGCTGTATACAGGTGATATTGCAAAATTGGATGAGGATGGCTATACCTTCATTGTTGACCGCAAAAAGGATGTGATAATTGTCGGTGGAGAAAATGTCTATCCAAAGGAGGTAGAGGAAATTCTATATCAGCATCCTAAAGTTAAGGAAGCAACAGTTATAGGGCTACCAGATGTATATCGAAGCGAGGTGGTAAAGGCATATATTATCCTTAAAGATGGCCAGACTGCTACTCCACAAGAAATTAGAGAATTCTGCAAAAAAAACCTTATCAAACATGCAGTACCAAAATTTGTTGAATTCCGCAAAGAACTACCTAAGACATTAATAGGCAAGGTACTCAGAAGGGTACTTTTAGAAGAAGAAATGAAGAAGAAACATACATGTCTTAACGGAAATCGAGAAATAACGAAACTCATTGATAAATAAGCCAAAATGATTATATTAAGATTTAACACATATTTAAAAGTCTACATTATAACAGGAGATTTAAAAAATTTATACTTGACAAAAGTCCAAGAATTTGATATAGTAATTTTGTATCACTTTTTAAAAAGGGAGGCGAACTACTATGCAAATAAAAGATATAAAAATAGAATTTGAAGGAAGTAGTCT